>JAERRP010000619.1 GCA_016735415.1 Desulfobacterales bacterium
AACAGACACCTGTCGCCGATCGTTTTCCTTCTTTCTTGCCGCCCGAAAGTGAATTAGGTTTATGCGTATCATTTATCGTCTACTTTTCTGATGGCAAGCCCCATACAAATGGATGCCTGCGGGGCAATTTGTTGGATATAGGCCGAATCGAAAGCGTCGTCGTCGATGGCCAGATTTTGAAAGGGATTGATAATCTCGACGTGGGCCGATGTCTCGGCGCCGAGCAACTGTCGGAACTCGCCGATGTTGGCGCCGCCGCCGCTTAAAATAATGCGGGTGATCTGGTCTTCAGGATAGGTTGAATAGAAGAAATCAAGCGCCCGCCGGATTTCTGTGCACCAGTCCGATACGACGGTTGAAATGATGTTTTTCAAATCTTCCGGGGATAATTTATCCTGCTGCTCACCCTGCTTCAATTGCTCCGCCTCTTCCAGGGAGCAGCCGACAAGGGATACGATTTTCTGATTGATCTGCAGGCAGCCTAAAGCCACATCACGCATGAACACGGATGTCATGCCCCTGAGAATGTTCAGGGAAGTTTTGCTGGCGCCGATATCGATAAGCGCGATATTCTCCTCTTGGGCATCGTAATTCAATTCAAATATGTTCTGCAGTGCAAAGGCTTCGACATCGATTATACATGGATTCAAGCCCGCCAGATTAACGAGATTGATATAATCGTTCACCATATCTTTTTTGGCGGCAACCAGAAAGACGGACATCTGGTTCGGGTTGTGTTCACTTTCCCCTAGAATCTGGAAATCCAAATTGACATCACTGATATCGAAAGGAATATACTGCTCGGCTTCAAACTGAATGGTTTCCTGAAGCTGTTCTTCAGGCATGTTCTGAACATTAATCTTTTTGACGATTACGGAGTAACCACCAATGGAAACGGCAACGCTATGTTCTTTGATATTGTAAGTCTTGAACAATTGGCGAATGGCATCGGAAACCGATTCAGGATCGTTGATAACGCCATCTTCTATGGTTCCTGACGGGATATCGATCATGCCAAACTTTTTTAGCGTTGGGCCTCTTTTGCCCTCGATGATTTCTCCGGCTTTAATGGACCGTGATCCGATATCCAAGCCGACCAAATGATGTTTCTTTCCAAACAGCATATGCTTATCTTATTCCCGAAAAATTTTGTTCTTTTCTGAAAGATCCATTCCCAAAGCCAGCAGTATCCTGCGCTTCGTATCCATTCGACACGGGAGGCCTTTTTCTATCCGCGAGATGGTAATCGGAGATACATTTGCTTCTCGCGCCAACTCAGCTTTGCTCATCAATAGAGCCTCACGAACTTTTTTTAATGAATTTTTGCCGCCCATTTAATTTTTTGCACGTTAGGGTGTTAACCTTCTGACCTCTTGCTCTTGTCTTCTCTTCTCCAATTACACCGTATCACTGTGAAGTCAAGAAAATTATAGGGAGATGATGCTTAATTATGCGTAGTTGCCGCATGTTGTGTATCATTGTAACAAAGTTCACTATATGTAGTGGCCTCTATTTTGCCGTCAAAAAGCACTGGTGACACTGATCCGATCCGTCCTATTTTCTTTGGTAATGCTTTCCGTCGTTGCAATCAGATCCAACCTCACGGTATTTTCTAAAACTTCATTTTGCCTTTGGACCAGGACTATCTTTGACTTTCAAACCGTGAATATTTGCTAAGGCATCGACAGTTTTATTATCGGTCGGCCCCGAAATAAGTTTAATCGCATACTGACCGACGGGCCCCTACCAAAAAAACTTCCCATTTAAAACGCCGCGGCATCCCGCCCGGCACTGTCGCCCAAGCTCAGAATATGCCGAATATTCCCACGCTGCGGCTCGCACCTTGTACCGGCAGGCGTCTCAGCCCTTAAAATTACGAATTCATTTTTGTGCGAACGCTAAGGGACGGACCGATAGCCGCAGCCAGCGTTTCCAAAGAACCGGTATTGGCGACCGAGTGGACAATGGTTTGAATTCACGATAGAAACCCTTAATAAATTGTTTATCCTTTCTTTATGGGATGCTAAATCTTTACGAGATGTGCATGCCGGACCGGAATTTAGGGACCACCCTTTTCCGTTAACGCGGATTCAATATCCATTGGGTGACGACAAATATGGCCCCTATCGAAAATGCGGAGGATCGAAAAAGGCGGATGAATACCAATCCTTTGGCCCGCACTGAGCAGGGCAAGCCTTTCCGACTGGTTAAATATTTTACCTTTACCAGTCTGGTCATCCTCTTTGCCGGCACTATCATTTTATCGGTCCTGAATATTCACTGGGCCCGGCGCCTGCAGCTCGAAAAAAATAAGGATTACGCACTATTATTGATTGAGAATCTGAATCACCAGATTTTTCTCCAGTTCATTATCCCGACCATTCTTAAGGAAAAGCGGATTCAATTACGCGAAAAATCGCAATTCGAAATGATGGATAAAGTGGTCCGCGGCACGCTGCATGGTTTCAATGTCAACATGGTCAATATCTATGATCTAAGCAATACGATTTCCTATAGCTTCAATAAGGACATCATCGGCCGCCAAAACGCCGGTGGAGCCCATTACCAGTCCGCGCTCAATGGACAGCGCAATACCCAATTGGAACAGCGCGGCGGTTTTTTTCAGCTGATGATCGGGATCCCGGATGAAAGCCGCATTGTCACCTATGCCCCTTTGCGACCTGAAAAGCCCCTCTCGCGCATTCCCGGACCGGTCCTCGGGGTGGTCGAACTGGTTCAAGATATGTCCTCCGAATACAGAGCTATCTATCGCGTCCAGATCCGGGTTATTTTGACCAGTTCCGCCGTCATGCTGTTTCTGTTCTTATTCCTTCTGCTGGTCGTTCGAAAAGGCGAAGCCATCATGGAACGGCGCGCCCGTGAGCGCACACGGCTTGAGGAGCAGTTGGCCCGTGCCAAGCATCTTTCCTCCCTGGGCGAAATGACCGCTACGATCTCGCATGAAATCCGCAATCCGCTCGGGATTATCAAGAGTTCGGCCGAGTTGTTAAAAAAAAGGATGGACAAAATTGATATCGGCAACACCCTGCCGGAGATCATTGTGGAAGAAGCGGCCCGCCTGAACGATATCATCACGGATTTTTTAAATTTTGCCCGCCCCCATCAGCCTGTTCTGCGACTTGCCCGGATTGAGGATATCATCGCCAAGAATCTGCAGTATCTGGAGCCCGAGCTGGATCGGAGACAGATAAAGGTGGTCAGGGATATCGAGGACCCGTTGCCCGCAATTGCGGTGGATGCGGATATGCTCTACCAGGCTTTCCTGAACTTGTTTTTAAATGCGCTTCAGGCCATGGATGCAGACGGTCAACTGGCGATCACCATGAAAGTGGTGGATCGGCGCCTTCAAATCATTATTGAGGATTCGGGCCCGGGTATTGATGACGCTATCATGGATAAAATTTGGGATCCCTTTTTTACCAACAAAGAAAAAGGGACCGGTTTGGGGTTGGGTATCGTTCAAAATATTATCGAAGCCCACAACGGTACGATCCGCCTCGATAATGCCTCTCCCGGGGGAACCCGGGTTGAAATAGAGCTGCCTCTGCAGCGGGAGCCGGTTTGATGGAATCCATTCTTATCGTCGATGACGAAAAAAACTATACGGCGGTACTGAGTGTGGTTTTGGAAGAGGAAGGCTACGAGACCCTTACCGCCAACAGCGCCTTAGAAGCCCTTGAAATCCTGAAAATCGAGGATGTGGACCTGGTCATCACAGATATGAAGATGCCGGGCATGGACGGTCTCAAACTGTTAGGTCAGATCAAACAGAAATGGCCCGATATTCCCGTCATCATGATGACGGCCCACGGTACCGTGGATAAGGCGGTCGAAGCCATGCAAAAGGGGGCCTACACCTTTATCCTCAAGCCCTTCGACAACGAACGTCTGGTGATCTATTCGCAAAAAGCCATCGAACTCTACCGGGTCGTCAAAGAAAATCGCCGCCTGCAGACCGAAGTCGTATCCCGGTACAGTTTTGATAACATCATCGGCAAAAGCACGCGCATGCAGACGGCGTTCAAAACCATTCGCCGGGTGGGACCTTCCTCCGCCACCGTCCTGATCGAAGGGGAGAGTGGCACCGGTAAAGAGCTTGTGGCCAAATCCATCCATTTCAACAGTTCACGCCGCGAGCGGGCCATTGTGCCCGTAAACTGTGCCGCTTTGTCAGCGCATCTGCTCGAAAGCGAGCTGTTCGGGCATGAAAAGGGGGCCTTCACCGGCGCGGTCGCTCGCAAGAAGGGCCGCTTTGAAATCGCGGACGGCGGCACTATTTTCTTGGATGAAATCGGGGAGATTCCTCCCAACCTGCAGGTAAAACTGTTGCGGGTTTTACAGGAAAAAGTTATCGAGCGGGTCGGGGGCGTCGAACCCATACCGTTGGATATCCGCGTGATCGCCGCCACCAACCGCAGCCTGAAAGCAGAAATTGAAAAAAACCGATTTCGCGAAGATCTGTATTACCGGCTCAATGTCGTGAATATTACGCTTCCGCCGCTGCGGCAGCGCGCTGAAGACATCCGACTTTTAAGTACCCATTTTATAAAGAAATACGCCCCTGAAAGAAAAACCGGGAAGCCGATAACCGGCTTCGATGCCGTCGTCGAGCGACTTTTCCTCAACTACAGTTGGCCGGGAAACGTCCGCGAACTTGAAAACATTATTGAGCGGGCCATGGTCATGTGTCCAAACGAAACCATTACGATTGAGGATCTGCCGCGTGAATTCAGAAATCAGATCAACAACACGCTTCATGTGGACGGCATAGCGGTCGATGCCAGATTATACGAAACGCTGGCTTTGGTGGAGCGCAGAATGATCGAGCGGGCCATGAAAATGGCCGATAACGTTCAGACCCGCGCCGCGGAAATCCTGGGGATTGGAAAAAGCGGTCTCAACCAGAAGCTGAAAAAGTATAAACTCGACCTGAACTAGCCCATGCGGCCGCATCCTCCGGCATTTTGATCCTTCCATGCCATCATGAACAAAAGAGGTGCACAGGCCACGGCGGGCCGGTTGCCACCAAAATCGGCGTTGGCGGAACCGTTGCACCGGAGCGGTCCTGCCACCCGGCGGGTTACCCCTCGAGTTCGCGCTTGATCAGATCCGCATAAACAAATTCCGGGGCTTCATCGAGGAGGCGCTGATACATTTCTTTTTGCCTGGCCGGCTGCCCCTGTTCTCCGTACAACCGCCCCAGCTGATAAAGGGCATCGGTTTTTAGCCGGGGATGGTTTCCGTCGACGATTTTTTCAAAACAAGCCACCGCCTTGTCCATTTTCCCCGCCGCCACGTAAGCATATCCCAATCCACTCAGGGCACTTCCAGAGGCAAAATGGCCTTCCGGCAGTACTTTAAGCGCCTGTTCGTAATTGGCGATGGCATCGTCATGGTTGCCGGCTTGATAGTTCAGGTCGGCAAAGACGAGACGCGCCAGTTTGCCGCCGTCACGGTTGCCATAATCCGCCAGCAACGATTCAAATTGTGGCTTGACCTGGTCGAGGGCCTGCCGGGAGGAACCGGCACGGGCGGCATCCTGATAAGTCTGCAAATTTGCGCTCAACAGCTGGAAGGCCCTGTTTTCGGCTTGTCGTGAAAAATACCGCACCGCCGAAAAGGCGGTCAGGGATGCGAACACGACTATGATCCCTATAATCAGGGGGGTGCGATACTGAGTCATTTTCTGGATGAAGGCGGTGGTGACCGATATAAATTCATCTGGTTTTTCAAGATCGCGTTTGCGTGCACGTGATATTCGTTTTTGACTCATGAAACCTCCTTCAGTCCGAAGTCATCGGAAAAAACCGATCCGCGAAGAATATTCGCCATCTGGCGGATACGCTGCCAGCCCTCTTCGGGTATGGCCGCTCCGATGCCACGGCACACCTCATAACCGCAAAGCGAAGCCAGGCGACCGCATTGATCCAAGGACATGCCGTGCACCAATCCGTACAAGAAGCCGGATGCCCAGAGGTCGCCGGCCCCGGTGGTGTCGACGACCCCATCGTCCCCATAGGGCGAAACTGTAAATACCTGATCACCATGGGCAATCAGGCTTCCCCGCGCGCCCAGTTTCACAACCGCCAGTTCGGCTTGATCGGCCAGTATCCGAAGGGCGGCGGTTTCGTCCTGTTGGCCTGTAAATGCGCAGGCCTCGTCTTCGTTGGCAATCAGGATGTCCACATATTGGCGCACAATCGCTTTTAAATCCCGGTGGTTTTCCTCCACCACCGTGAAACTGGCCAGATCGAGGGCGATCCGGGCGCCGGCCGCGTGGGCCGTCTGCATGGCGTACTGGAACAGCTCGCGATTGTAGACCAGATAGCCTTCGATCAATGCCACAGCGACTTCCTGGAAGTTTTCAACTGGAATCTCGGCGCGCGCCATTTCGGCCGAAGCCCCCAGATAGGTCAGCATGGTGCGTTGTGAATCCGGCGTAATCAGAGAAAGTACGCGTCCGGTCGGTGTCGGTGCTTTGATCAGCATTGTTTCGACACCGTGCCGGGTCAACTCCGTTTCAAAAAGATCCCCGAATTCGTCGTTCCCGCGTTTGCCCAGAAAACGGGTGTCCCCTCCCAGCCGGGCAACACCCGTTATCGTGTTGCAAGCGGCCCCCCCGGGCACCACCTGGGGGCGTTCAACGGCATCCTGCAGCACGCGGTCGATGGCCGGCGGATCAAAATAGACCATGCCGCCCTTGGGCACTCCCGTGCACTCAACGAATTCATCGCTGGCCGCCACCAGGATGTCCACAAGGGCCGATCCGATCCCGACGATCCGTTTGGGCCGGCCCTGTCTAAACCAACTGTTTGTCATGGGTTCCTCTATCCTTGTCAAGCTGGGCGGATCGGAATCGAAACGGGTTTGTTATCACCAGACCAGGTTACGATGAATCCAGCCCTTGTCGCCGTATGCACTTTGAATTTTGATCCATTCCCCCTTGCGTTCCAGGATCTTTAGCGGAACGCCTTTTTCAGCCCGGAATCTGATGGCGGCATCGGTCCCGGGACCGGAGCGGATATTCACCATGTCTTTGCGGGTTATCACGGTCGGGGTTTTATCCACCAGGCTCTTATGGATCCAGCCTTCATCGCCTTCGAAATCTTTGAAAAAGATCCAATCGCCCTGCTTTTGAACGACCTGAATGGGATGGTATTTTTCGATTTCCCACAGAATTTCGTATTTTGCGGTACCCGGGCCCGAGCGCACATTGGCCTTTTTAACGGCCAGCGCCATTCTTTCCGCCCACAGGGGCTGAACCATGATCGCTGTCAAAGCCGTCGCCAACAGGAGAATACGAAAGTATTTTGTCATGATACCGTCAAACCGTCCGCGGGAATTCCTGTCTTCAGGGGATCCTTCGCGTTTGTCCATGCAATAATGCCTTTCGTCCAAAAGGTATGGCGCTGATTTAGTTGATACGGGCCCGGGCGTCAAGATGGTTTCACATGCTATCCGTCCAGGCGTCGCAGTCCGGCTTCCAATGCCGCCAGAATCGCTGATTCGAATTCGGCCACGGTCAGCTGTCGGGCCAGGGCCGGGAAACGGTGTGCTTCGCCGCAGGGTCGATACTGGGGCATCAGGTTGACATAGGTGTCCCGTGACAGCGAGGAGGCGATAAAGGATAGAATCGCGCGGCTTTCATCGAGCCCTCCCGGCATCACGAGGTGACGAACGATCATTCCCCGTATGGCCACGCCGTTACAATCGACGCTCAGATCGCCGACCTGCCGGTGCATGACGACCAGGGCCTGGCGCGCCACCTCGGGATAATCCGCAGCCCCACAGTATTTCCGGGCCGAGGATGATTTCCAGAATTTGAAATCGGGCATATAAATATCGAAAACGGCGTCCAGAAGCGCCAGTGTCTCAGGGGCATCATAGCCTCCGGAATTGTAAACCAGGGGGATACGGAGACCCTGCGGTATGGCGATCGCCAGTGCCTCTAAAATTTGAGCGACGACGTGCGAGGGTGAAACGAAATTGATATTGTGGCACCCCTGCCGCTGCAGATGCAGCATCATGTCGGCCAGTTGACGAACCGTAACCGCCTCGCCGGCCGCCTGATGGCTGAGATCGTAATTCTGGCAGAATACACAACCCAGATTGCAGTGGGTGAAAAAGATCGTACCGGAGCCGTTGCGCCCCACGAGAGGTGCTTCCTCGCCGAAATGAGGCGAAAAGCTGGCCACCCAGGCGCAATCCGTGGTCCGGCAAAAACCGGCATCCCCGGCCAGGCGGTCCACACCGCAACGGCGCGGGCAAAGATTGCAGCCGTGCAGCTTTTCACGGGCGGCGTCGATGCGCTGGCGCAACGTTCCGTCTTCGTGGGCGCGACGATATGCGGGTGGGGGCGCTGTCATCCTTGCCACCGTTAAATCATCGGCGAAGGGATCTCTATCCAGACCCAAA
>JAERRP010000781.1 GCA_016735415.1 Desulfobacterales bacterium
CCCGCCGCCGCTGCCGCCCGTTACGTAATCCCAGTAAAGGCCGGGATTGCGTGCCATGAGGGCGATGCTCTTGGCCGCATCAATCGTACTGCCGCCCCCCAGCCCCACGATGAAGGCCGCTTCTTTTTCCCGCGCCCGGGCGGCGGCTTCGTCGATCTGCGCCGATTCGGGATTGGGCCGGATGCGGTCGCAGACCAGGGTCGCCACCCCGCGGGCGGCCAGCAGGCCCTGGACGCGCGCCAGATATCCTTCCTTCAGCATGGCGCCGTCGGCTCCGATAACAACCATCGCACGCTTGCCCGCTGGCAAATGGAAGGTATGTTCCAGTTCGTCCAGACGCCCGGGTCCGAAAACAAGGTGGGTCGGCATGAAAAAATCAAAATTCAACATCGACAGGAACCCCTCCCATTAAAGGAAGAAATCCGGCAGGAGATCTTCCGGTTCGATTTCCGGTTGGACCTGATAGCCCCGCAGATCGGTGACACCCTCCTCCCGCAAAACGTCTTCATCGATAAAAAAACGGCCGGTGCAGGCTCGGCTGTCGCGGCACAGAATGGCATAGACCGCATCCGCCACGATTTCCGGTTTGCGGCTGCGTTCGATGGATTCGCCGCCCCCCAGCAGATTGCGCACGGCGGCCGTGGCGATGGCGGTCCGGGGCCAGAGGGCATTGAAGGCAATTCCCGCCTCCCGAAATTCTTCCGCCATCCCCAGCACGCACATGCTCATCCCGTATTTGGCCATCGTATAGGCCACATGGGGGCCGAACCAGCGGGCCTCCATGTTCAGGGGCGGCGAGAGCATCAGAACGTGGGGATTGGGCCGTTTCCGGAGATGCGGCAGGCAGGCCTGAACGCACAGGAAAGTTCCCCGGGTGTTGATCCGGTGCATGAGGTCGAAGCGCTTCATGGGCGTCTCCAGCGTGGCACTCAAGTAAATGGCGCTGGCATTATTGACCAGGATGTCGATGCCGCCGAAATGCTGGACCGCCCGGTCCACAGCCGCGTGCACGGCTTCCTCGTCCCGAATATCAACCGCCAGCGGCAGGGCCTGCCCTCCCGCCTGCTCGATCTCCTCGGCGGCACTGAAAATGGTGCCCGGCAGTTTGGGGTGTGGTTCCCGGGTCTTGGCCACGACGACGATGTTGGCACCATCGCGGGCGGCCCGCAGTGCGATGGCTTTTCCGATGCCCCGGCTGCTTCCGGTTATAAACAGCGTTTGACGGGTGAGCATGGATGTCACCTCCTCGAAGTTGCCGAATAAAAACGATGCGTGGGCCTATTGACGATAAGTCCTCATACTACAGCCCGCCGTGGATCTGTCAACCGGTGTTGACGACGACGGCCGTGAAGTAGCCGTTGGCGCTTTTTTATTTTTATGTTAAGCAGGATGAATTCGTAAAGCGTGACAATCCCGACGGATTCGTCAAACAAGGTCCATCCAACAAAGTGACCTATCCGGTTCCGAAAGTACACCCATGCCAAGAACCTGTTTAGTCTTAACCTGCTTGATCCTGCTGGTCGGTGCCGGGTCCGTTCCCGGCCAGGATCTGATTTACTGCCCGACCGCAGCGGAAGAACGGGATAGACGGTGTGCCCGCGTTGTCAAGGAGATCGCCCAGCATCAAAGACGGATTGAATCCGCCCGGGATCAGCTCCGGAATCCCGACGTTGTTCTGGCTCAGGTAGAAAAACCCCCCGGGGAATCACTGCCGGATTATCGCGCCCGCGTGGCCCTGCAGCAGGGTGTGGCCACCCCCCAATCCAATTCCTGGCTGCCCGTTCGTGGTCATTATTACAATCCCGACCGGCGCCAGATGTACGTGGCGTTGGCGCGCGACGCTTACTGGCAGTATATCTGGGAAGGGCTGGCCTTCGACCCCGCCCTGGCCGAGGCCACTTTCAAACGACGGGAACAACGCAGTCAGCGCGAAAAGGAATTTCAACTGACAAGCCCGGACAGCGCTGTCAACCGGGAACGGTACAACCTCGAGACCCTGGCGGTGTTCCGTCGCGAATGCTGCCCGTCGGCCGATCCGGAAAACCCGGGAGGCCTCCCGGCCAACGGTGAACCTGAAGCGCAACCGTTACCGGCGCCGTTGCCCCCGTCCGATTTTCCCACCCCATAATTGCGCCCGGGCCGCATGTGATCGCACTTGACCGGCCTCCTTTCCGTATTATGCTTTGTGCCTGGTGTGAACTGATGAAACAGGAAGGATAACGCCGGCATGAAGCGCCATATCGTATGGATGGTGGCGGCTGTGATGATGCTGTCCGGGTGTGCGAGCGGCATCCGCAACAGCTATGTCGGCCAAGCGGCCAAACCCGACGGCCGCATTGCGCTGCGGCCGGGAGATATCCACCAGGAGAAATGGCAAACCAACGATATCGCCGTCAACTTCGAGTATCAACGCGAAGCCGGGCGCATCGATCTGGCCGGTAACATCGAACTTCAAAAGCGGCTTTCCAATTTCACTCAGGTCGATTATGTGCGGGTCTACGTACATTTTCTGGATACCGAAGGCATCATCCTGGCGTCTCAGCATCTGTGGAGCTCCAGCTTCAATACGGAACCCTTTTTCGTACGCTTCACCTTCACGCGCCAGTACCCTCTTCCGCCCGACACGCACGGCCTGACCTTCAGCTACACAGGTCAAATGTCGGACGGCGGCGACCGTGGATGGGCGCCAGGCGGCGGGGACCGGATCGACTGGCGGTTCTGGCGAACGCCATAGGGGTTCGCGAAAAAATAAGTTCACAAATTTAAGCGTTGAGGCGCCCGTCGGTACAAGGCGTAAAAACGCAGGAATAGCCAGCCTATTCCGGGCTTTCGCAACGCCGCCAGGCGGGATGCATCGGCGCTTAAAATGTACGTTGTTTTTGTGCGAGCCCTAAGTAGTGTCCGTCCATAAATGAGGATTTTTGTGTAAGATCAAGGCCTGCGAAAAAAAATAACCACAGGCATATCGTTGATATTCCGAGGATTATTTTTTTGAGCATAACGCAGATATTAGGCAAAAAGACCATTTATGGATGGGCCCTAAGTAACGGCTTTCGCGACAGACCTCTGTCGGGCTAAACTGGTGTACTGGAAAGAATAATGGAAAACGGATCATGTGACGATGCCGATTACCCCCCCCGCCACATATGACAAATGGTTATGCTTCACCATCCTGATGGTTTTGCTCGCCTTTACCCCGCAGACAGGCCAGACCGCGCTTTATTCATGGGTCGATGCCGACGGCGTCAGGCATTATACCAACAGCCCCCCCCCTGAAAACATTACGGCCTTCATGCACAGTGACGAAACCCCCTATGACGCGGCGGCGGACCGTGAAAGGCAGGCTGCGGACGAACGCTATTTCAACCAGCTTGCACTGGATAGCACCCGCAGGCGGCTGGATGCCGCCGAACAGGCGCTGGCCAACAGCCAGCAACGCGCGTTAGCGGCTGAACGCCGGGCCGTCGGTCTGGAGCGGGCCATCGAATCTTATGATACTTATCCTCGGGGAAGTTATGGCTATGGGGGAGGGTATGTTTACGATCCGTATGATCCATATGCGGGGGCATGCGAATACGACCGTCCGCATCACCGCAAGCATTGGAAAGACCGCGCCGACTGCCGTCCGAAACCCGAACTGTACCATGAGGGCGGAGGCGACCGCATCGCAAAGCCCTTGCCGCAACCACCCCGCAGGGGCGATCATTTCAGGCCCCGCCTCAGCAAGCGTGAACGTGGTGTTACATCCGGCCTCTACCAGGTGCGCCGCGCCCTGCCCAGTCCCTATTATTTCGGAAACCGTCCGGTGTACCAACGGCGGATACACGCTGGACCGCGCCGGGGAGGAGATGCCCGCCCGGCCCATCACCGGGGCTACGACGATTCAGGCGGCGCGGGTGTGCGTATGCGCATCTCTTTTTAGCCGCCCGCCATCAACGACTTCATGCGTTTTCCGAGTGCTTGTCCGCGCCCGCGGCCCATCCCCGGCCAAACCTGAGGCCGCCTATTATTCCTGCTCGTCGCGCCCTGTCCGGCCAGGGCGTCTCAACCCTGAAAATCGCTGTTTTATTTTTACGTGAGCCCTTAGTCGAACTCGAAATGGGCCCGGCGGTTTTTGCCCCAGGCGCTTTCATCATTCCCCGGTGCCAGGGGCCGCTCCTCACCGTAGCTGATGGTACGGATGCGGATATCGGGTACCCCCAGATCGCCCAGGAAGGTTTTCACGCCTTCAGCCCGCCGTTCGCCCAACGCGAGGTTGTATTCCGTGGTGCCCCGATTATCGCAATGGCCTTCGATCACGATTGCGAGGGATGGATTCCGCCGCATCCACTCGGCCTTGGCCCTCAGAATCGCCTCGGCCCCGGCACTGAGGGCGGAACTGTCAAATTCAAAAAAGATATCTTCATTGATGAAGCGCTCGCGGTTCATCATCACGCCGGCGTCGGTCGTGAATTCGTCCGCTGATCCAAGATCCTGGTCGGGTTGCGACGCGATGTCCTCTTCCCGCCATCCGGGGCCCTCCCCGCTGTCAGCCGTGGAGGCCTGCCCACCCGGCGCTTTGCTCAGGGTATCTTCGGTGCGGACAACCTTGCGGCTGCAGCCGATCAGGGCAACGATAACGATCGAACAGACAACAGTTCCAATCAAACGGCGTTTCGATAACATGGCAGTATCCCTTTTTTATAAGTTATCCGGTTCGCTATCGAACCGGTCCGTCGGCATTCGGCGGATCTGCTGGCCTTTTCTAAATGGACACTGATCGGTCCGGACAACGAAGCGATCTCACCATAGTTCAATGCCGGGGCGAGATCAAGTTTATCGCATTCCGCAGGAATCGCGCCGAAATAAACCAATCGAGCCTTGACGACACCGCTGAAATTGTATCACTAAGGGCTCGCTACCGGTAAAAGAGGTTACAAAATGCTGGAAACGCTGATTGCCATGGGTGCCGCCTGTGTCGTCTTTTTCCTGTTCCTGTTTGTCTTTTTCCTCAAGGATCGGCGCGAACGTTCGACCGGAAGGCGTTCCGGATGTCAAAACCACGATCAAATCGGCAGTTGTGGCCATTGCCGCGGGCAGATGCCCCCCGATCGAAAACCCGTCGTGCGCATCTCGGACCGGAAGTAAGGGTGCGCGCCGCAACTTTAGAAAATTGCTATTCTATTTTTGCGCGGGTCCTCAGCCCCGTCTACAGTTCATGTTCAAAGATACTTTTAAAATCCTGCGGCTGCAGACAGAGATAGTCCAGGGTTTGCCGGCGGGTTGCATGATTGAAGTAGGTCAT
Organism: Desulfobacterales bacterium; assembly: GCA_016735415.1. The sequence continues at coordinate 5,285 of JAERRP010000781.1, forward strand.
CAGCCGGTTCAGGTCGGTACCGAAAGTGGCGAACTGATGATAGCCCCAGGTTTTGCGAAGCGAATTGGCGCCGTAATTGCCGATCAGGTTGACCTGCTTGCACCACGATTTAACCAGGCGGTGCACCGAAGATGCCAGCAGGACCTCGCCCCGCCGGCTTTGGAACAGATAGCGCCCAGCCCAGGCCGGATCCGTGGAGGCCCCATCCAGACTCCGGACCAGACCGGCGATCGACCGGCCGCAGGTCCGGTTCAATCCGATTTTGAGCCGGCGGCCTGTTCTTTGTTCCCTGATCACCAGAAAACCACCGGGGCTGATATCACAAACATGGTGGAATTTCAGCGCCAGCAGGTCGGAAACGCGCAAGGGGGTGTTGGTACCGATGGTGAAAAGGGCCAGATCACGCGGGCGTTTTTCGAGAAGGGCCTGGATGCGTTTGATATCGACCAGGGATCGGATCGGCTCGACCTTGATCCGGGCCCCCTTTCCCGGTCGATTGACTGGGTTCATTGGAAGGTGATTTCGGTATTCTTGACGTGGAAAACTTTGTCGGGCTGTTCGACTTTGACGGCCACTTTGCCGTTTTTGAACTCTTTGATGACAATTCCTTCAACCGCCCCGATCCAGAATGAATTAACGGTAAATTTGACGCGTTTGCCCATAAATGATTCTATTTCCATTACGCATCCTTTCGTTAAAATTGCCAAGTTATCATTAAAAATAAACAAAAGTTGGCCAAAGTCAACCCGAAAACTTTTCGGCCGTCCAATATTTCCTGAAGCAGCACTTCTTTCCGGGATCCGCAACCGGGTACGCCGACGACGCTGTCAATCTTGCTCGACGCGTGTTTGTCAGGCCCCAGACGGCCGTTTCCAGCAGGTGCCGGTGCTGGCCTGGCGTCAATTGACATATGGATATCCTACCATTAGGGTTGTTTCAGGCGGTCCCCGTAAACCCGCCTGCCACCGGCAGGCCAACCTGCTGACACGTTGAGACACCATGGACCAACTTCGAAAATTCGTTTCCCCCGAGATCGTGTTCGGTGCCGGCGCCATTGAGTTGGCCGGCCGTTATGCCCGTAATCTGGGGGCCTCCAAGATCCTGCTGGTAACCGATCCGGGGGTTCTTGCGGCCGGGTGGCCCGAAAAGGTTCTCCAATCCCTGGCCGCCGGGGGTGTCGCCCACGCTGTTTTTGCCGACATCAGCCCCAATCCCCGGGCGGAGGAGGTCATGCTGGGGGCCGAGCGCTATGAAACCGAAAACTGCGATGTCATCGTGGCCGTTGGCGGGGGCAGCCCCATGGATTGCGCCAAGGGTATCGGGATGGTCTCCACCAACGGCCGGCACGTGCTGGAGTTCGAAGGTGTCGACCGGGTGGATCTGCCCGGGCCGCCCCTGATCTGCATTCCCACGACCGCCGGCACCGCGTCCGATTTGTCCCAATTTGCCATCATCAGCAATCTTTACGAAAAAACCAAAGTCGTCATTATCAGCAAAACCGCCGTACCGGATGTGGCCCTGGTCGATCCGGTCACCACGACGACCATGGACGCCTATCTCACCGCCTGCACCGGCATGGACGCCCTGGTCCACGCGATTGAAGCCCTGGTGTCGAATACCAGCAGCCCCCTCACCGACCTGCACGCCCTGGAGGCCATCCGATTGATTCACCGCTTCCTGCCCGAAGTACTCAATCGACCCGATGATATCGAATTGCGGACCCGGTTGATGCTGGGCAGCCTGGAGGCCGGCCTGGCCTTTTCCAATGCCAGTCTGGGTGCGGTGCACGCCATGTCCCACAGTCTCAGCGGGTGGCTGGACCTGGCGCACGGTGAGTGCAACAGCATCCTGATCGATCATGTCGTTCGTTTTAACTGGTCCGCCGCCGAAGAACGCTACCACCGGATAGGTCAGGCTATGGGGCTGGCCCTGGCAGACCAGCCCCCGGAGGAGGCCTGCGAAGCTGTCGTCGCCGCCATCACCAGGATCAAACAGAAGGTCGGCATCCGGCGTACTCTCAAGGACTGCGGGGTTGACCCTACGGATTTCTCCGCCCTGGCCCGCAACGCCATCAGCGATCCCTGCATGGCCACCAACCCTGTATGGCCCACGCGGCAGGATGTCGAGATGATTTATGAAGAAGCCCTCTGATCAGCCCTCTTCCTTCGAACTGACCCGCAACCGCATCATCGGGCTGGGCGAACACACCACCCGCAAAAGCTACTATCCCCAGCTGCAGCAGCGCATCAGGGAAATCAAGCAGAGCGAGCTGCGCTACCGCGCACTGTTCGAAGACTCGCCGACCTCCCTGTGGGAGGAAGACTTCTCCCGGCTGAAACAGCATCTCGACCATCTCAAAGCCCGGGGCATTCACGACTTCAACGCCTACTTTCAGGAGCATCCCGAGGAAATCCTCAACTGCATCCGTAAAATACGCATCCGCGATGTCAACAAGGCCACTCTGGCCCTCTATGAAGCCGCCAGCAAAAAAGAACTGATGGCCAACCTCCGTCGCATCATGTCGCTCTCGGATCTTGAGGTGCTGAAAAAAGAACTGGTGGCCATGGCCACCCGGGCCCACTTCGAAATCGAGTGCACCAACCTCACCCTCACGGGCAATTCCCGCCATTTACTGATCCGCTCCTCGATTCCGCCCGGCTACGAAAAAACCTGGGCCAAGGTCTTCGTGTCCGCCTTCGACATCACGGAACGCATCCGCGCGGACGAGGAAAAGAAGACCCTCGAAAGACAACTGCGCCAGGCCCAGAAAATGGAGGCCGTCGGCACCCTGGCCGGAGGGATTGCCCACGATTTCAACAACATTCTCTCGGCGGTTATCGGTTTTACCGAGATGGCCCTGGAAGATGCCGCGTCGGACGCGTCTCTGCGGCACAACATGGAGCAGGTCCTCCAGGCCGGGATGCGCGCCAAGCACCTGGTCCAGCAGATTCTGGCCTTCAGCCGCCAGAGCGATCAGGAGATCCGGCCGGTCCAGTTGAAAAAAATTATCGCCGAGGCCTGCGAACTGCTCAGGGCCTCCCTGCCTTCGACCATCACGATCCGGACCGAACTCAAGACCAACGCTTTCACAATGGGTGATTCCACCCAGATGCACCAGGTTTTGATGAACCTGTGCACCAATGCCGGCCATGCCATGCGCGAGCAGGGCGGCACACTCACGATCGTGCTGGAAGAAGTCGCCGACGTACCAGCCTTGCGCACACAGCATCTGGGACTGACCGATGAAGCCTATATCCGCCTGGTGGTCAGTGATACCGGACACGGAATTCGGCCACAGATTATCGATCGCATTTTCGATCCTTTTTTTACCACCAAGGAGCATACCGAAGGCACCGGTATGGGACTCGCCGTGGCCCACGGCATCATCAAAAGCCACAAAGGCCTGATCGCGGTCGAAAGCCGTCCCGATGAAGGCACCACGTTCACCATCCTGCTGCCGCAGATCGCCAGCCCCGAATCCGGCCGCCGACCGGCGGGGGGGAATTTTCAGACCGGCCACGAACGCATTATCGTCGTGGACGACGAAGCCATGCTGGTTGATTTGAGCACCCAGCTTCTGAAACACCTGGGTTATACCGTCACGGCCTGTACCAGCAGCCTGGATGCGCTCAAGCGATTTCAGGCGGCCCCGGAAGACTTCGACCTGGACATCACGGACATGACCATGCCCCAGATGACCGGCAAGGAGCTGGCATCTAAAATGCTGCGGATACGCGCTGACCTGCCCATCATTCTCTGCACCGGCTTCAGTGAAATCATCACCGAGGAAGCCGCCAAACAAGCCGGCATCCAAGCCTTCATCATGAAGCCGATCATCATGAAAGAGCTTTCGGACACCATTCGCAAGATCCTGGACCGGGATCCCTGAAGCCGCGGCCGGGCAGTTCGGTTTCATTCTGATTTTTTTGGGGAGGGGTACGCGTAACGCCGCTATCGGACTTTTTACGAATCCGTCAGTCTTCCGAGTCGACGCCGGGGAAGGTCTCCGCGGCCTCGGCGATCAGGGTTGCCAGGGCCTGACACAAGTGCGGGTAAGAGGTCGGGGTGGCGGCAAAACGGATGGGGCCGATATGCCCGCTGCACATATCGAAATCCGCTTCCGGCGACAGATTATCGTCCGGGAACAGTTTAATCTGCAAGGTAAACCTCGTCTGCTGCAATTGGATCCGGGTCAGACCGATCCGCCGCTTCGGGCAACACCTGCGTCCGATCCCCGGCGGCCGGGTTCGCTCTGCGCATATCCGAAATTCACTCAAAAGCCAAGCCCGAATCAAGATCCTGTCGGCGCATCCACGGTATCCAGGGCAACGCGCCCTTTCAACGCAATGCGACCCTATTGTCATTTCAAGTCCGGGTGGTCGGCAATTCGGCGGGGCCCCCGGCCGGACCGCGCGGCCCGGGGGCACCATGCGGCCGCCCCTTCATTGAAGCCGGTCGTAAATTAAATGCCCCCCCCGGTTTGCGAACGGCCGGCCCCCAAACCCACCCAACCCCCCCTTCAAA
>JAERRP010000828.1 GCA_016735415.1 Desulfobacterales bacterium
GGTCACGTCTTTTCCTTCGCCCGCCATGAAATCGCTCAGGGGCACAACAAAGCCGTAACGCATATGGGTTCCGATGAGGTCGGAATCGTTCACCCAGCCGTCATAGATGTTTTTCCCGGAGGCCCACTGGGTCTGCAGCTTTTCGACCACATCCCCTTCCTGAATCAGGTCAAAGGCGACCTTGATGCCGGTAATCTCTTCAAACGCCTTGGTGAGAACCTTAGCCTCATATTCGTGGGTCGGAATGGTCTCGGAGACGACCTTGATCTTCATTCCTTTAAAGGGTTTGGACGCTTTGATAAACCATTCCATTTCTTTCATCTGTTGGTCTTTGGTCAGTGTGGACGGTTGAAACTCGTTGTCCACCCATTCCTTGGCGGCATCCATCTGCGGCGAAGACCAGCAGGGAACGCTGAGAAAAACAAGCGCCAAGGCTGCAATCATGCAAAACAGTAATCTCTTCTTGCTCATTGCCGTTTCTCCTTTCAAGTCAATCGGGTTCATCGCACACGCCCCGCCCAGTTGTATTTTCCATTGAGCCGTATTCCGGTCAGGAAAACCGGCAGGGCAAACCAGAGGCTTTATTCGATCCGCCCCATCACTTTGATGTAGCCATCACCTCCTTTCATTCCACAATCCGCAATTGGATCTATCCCCAAACCATCACAACAATAATCCAGCACACCGCAACAGCCAGTAGGATCCAGAGAGAGAATTGGGTCAAGCCGATCCATGCAAAAAAGATATAAACACTGCTTAAGATCCCGATGAAGAACCGATCACCCGGTGTGGTGGGAATCGGCAGGAAACCGCGACGTTCCAGAGAAGGGGATACGGTTTGCCATATGGCTATGGCAATCACCGTCAGGATAATGGTGCTACAGAAAACTGCCGTTGGAACGGTCCATCTCATCCATTCTAAAGTCAACCCCATGATTCCCCCCTTACACGCGACCCATGGCAAAGCCCTTGGCCATATGATTGCGTACGAACCAGATTACCAAGGCGCCCGGTACAATGGTCAGTATCCCGGCCGCAGCCAGCAGACCGAAGTCGAGACCGGTGGCGCTGATGGTTCGCGTCATGATCGCCGAGATCGGTTTCGCTTCGGTTACCGTCAGCGTCCGGGCCAACAGCAGTTCCACCCAGCTGAACATAAAACAGAAAAAGGCTGTCACACCGACCCCGGTCCGGATCAGCGGGAGAAAGATGGTGATGAAAAATCGCGGAAAACTATACCCGTCGATAAAGGCGGTCTCATCAATTTCACGGGGGACCCCCGACATAAAGCCTTCCAAAATCCACACCGCCAACGGCACATTGAATAGACAGTGCGCAAGCGCCACCGCAAAATGGGTATCCAGAAGACCGATCGTGGAATAGAGCTGGAAAAAGGGAAGGGCAAAAACAGCCGCCGGGGCCATGCGATTGGTGAGCAACCAAAAAAACATCTGTTTGTCGCCCACGAACTGGTAGCGTGAAAAGGCATACGCCGCAGGAAGGGCCACGGAAAGGGATATAATCGTGTTCATGGCCACGTAGATCATGGAATTAACATAACCCATATACCAGGATGAATCGGTAAAGATCCTCATGTAGTTCATGAATGTGAGGCCTTTCGGGTACAGGGCGAAGGATGCAAGGATGTCGGCGTTAGACCTGAGCGACATGCTGAGCATCCAGTAGATGGGCATCAGCAGCAGGATGAAGTAGATGACAAGGCCGATGGTTTTTTTCTTTCCTTTCATACCGTCTCTCCTTTTCCGACTCTCTGAAGCGCCTGGTAGAAGATAAAGCTGAACAGCAGTACAATGACAAAGTAAATGAGCGAAAAGGCCCCGCCGGGTCCCAGGTCGAATTGCAAAAGAGCGATCTTGACCAGATAAATGGAGAGGAACGTGGTGGAATTTCCGGGCCCGCCTCCCGTCAACACAAAGGGCTCGGCGTAAATCAGGAAGCTATCCATGAAACGAAGCAGAAAGGCGATGGTGAGTACGCCGCGCATCTTGGGCAACTGGATGTAAAGAAAGGTGGCCCAGGCCGATGCCCCGTCAATCCGGGCTGCCTGGTAGTAGACTTCCGGGATGGCCCGCAGTCCCGCATAGGCCATGATGGCAACCAGCGGGGACCAATGCCAGACCTCCATCAACATCACGGTGATCCAGGCATCGAGCCAGTTGTCAGTGTGATCGAAAGGAATGCCGAGCAGTTCGTTCATGCCTGCCCCGAACAGGCCGATATCGGGACGGGTAAAAATCATCCAGATGGTCCCGATGGTATTCCATGGAATCAGCAGGGGTAATGCGATGGTCACCAGGCAGACGGGGACCCCCCAGCCCTTTTTCGGCATGGCCAGGGCAATGAGTATACCTAAGGGCATCTCGATCACCAGCACAAGCCCTGAAAACAGGAATTGACGCCAGAGGGCGTCATGTAGGCGTTTGTCGGCCAGCATCTCCCGGAACCACTCGGTGCCGACAAAAACAGACTGTCCCGGCCCAAAGATATCCTGGACCGAATAATTGATTACGGTCATCAAGGGAATAATGGCGCTGAAGGCGACGATGACAAAAACCGGCAGCACCAGCAGCCAGGCTCTGTTATTTGGCCATTTTTCCATTCTGGCTCCCCCTTGTGATTGACGATTTTTGATTGAAAAACCTTAAATCTTAAACCCCTTTCATTTAATCAACCGTTCGTCTGCAAACAGCTTGGTCCACTTCGGCGGAAAGGCAAGCCAAACCTCGCCCTCGGGAAGCGGTTTGTCTTCGGGCAATCTGGCCATCAAGGTTTGATCCGCCAACCCAAGGGTCACAATCCTGTAACTGCCTAGATCTTCAATCCCTTTGACCCCGGCTTTGACCCTTTTGTCCCCGGACCCCGCATGTAATTCCAGATACATGGGCCGTATGCCAAGTTCCAGCTTTCCCTCTGCTTTACGTCCTTCTGCCGCCGTTTCCTCGTCCAGGTCAATGCCGATGCCGTCAACCCTTGCTTTATTTCCCTCTATGGTACATTCCAGGAAGTTCATTCCCGGGCTCCCGATGAAGTAACCCACAAATTTGTGTTCCGGATTTTCAAAAAGGTCCTGGGGAGAGCCGATCTGTACCATTTCTCCTTCGAACATCACCGCCACTTGATCGGCAAATGTCAATGCTTCCACCTGGTCATGGGTCACGTAAATGAAGGTCAGCTTCAATTCCTCGTGGATTTCTTTGAGCTTGCGCCGCAGGCGCCATTTCATCTGCGGATCGATAACCGTCAGCGGCTCATCGAAAAGGATGGCCGCCACATCGCTGCGAACCAGCCCACGGCCCAACGAGATTTTCTGTTTGGCATCGGCGGCCAACCCCGCCGCCCGCTTGTTAAGGAAAGGGGTAAGATCCAGGATTTCGGCGACTTCCAGGACACGTTTTTTGACCGCGGCTTCATTAATCCCTCGATTTCGCAACGGAAATGCGAGGTTGTTGAAAACGCTCATGGTGTCGTAGAGCACGGGAAACTGAAAGACCTGGGCGATGTTCCGTTTTTCAGGGGGTAATGCCGTGACGTCTTCCCCATCATATAAAACCCGCCCTCTGCTGGGCGTAAGCAAGCCGGAAACAATGTTGAGTAAGGTCGTCTTGCCGCAGCCCGACGGACCCAGCAAGGCGCACGCCACCCCATCTTCCCACACATTATGGATCCGTTTCAGGGCATAATCCGAATTTCCCCCTGGTTTGGGCAGGTAGCTGTGCGCAACTTCATTCAACTCAATGCGAGCCATCAGAACCTTTTATTTCAGTCTTATGAGAAGGCGACGCAACCAGAACCCCTGCCGCATCATACACAAAAAAAGAGGCCGCATTGATATATATGGCTATTTCGGCACCAATCCGAACGGGGCGAATTCCGTTTTCCTGAACCACCATCCGGAAGCCGCCATGGTCTGCATGAATGAATGTTTCGGACCCGTTAATCTCCCCTAATTCGACTCTGGCCGGAATTTTTACATTCTTTTTGTCTCTTTCAGACAGGAAAAGATGGTTGGAACGGACCCCGAAGGTATACTTTCCGTCAGAAAGTGATTTCATGTAGTTTTCCAACGGCATTTCTATATTCTGCCCTATTCGAGCCGTGTCGCCTTGAATCGACCCTTTCAGGAAGTTGATGGGGGGGTCACTGAAGACCTCCGCCACTTTGGTGGTCGACGGGTGATGGTAAACTTCAGGCGTGGGGCCGGTCTGCAGAACGCGGCCTTTGTCGATGACCACGATATTGCCCCCCAGCATCAGGGCCTCTGTCGGTTCGGTGGTGGTATACACCACAATGGCCTGGCGTGCCTCGAAAATATCCTGCAATTCAGCCCGCAACTCTTCTCGTAGCTTGTAGTCCAGGTTCACCAACGGCTCATCCAACAGGAGCAGATCCGTCTCTTTGACCAGGGCCCGGGCAATGGCGACGCGCTGTTGCTGACCACCGGAAAGCTCACTGGGGAGGCGGTCGAGGAGACCGTCAATGTGGAGCATTTCGGCAGTGGCGCGCACCCGCCGATCCGTCTCCGGTTTTGAAACTTTGGCAATTTTTAGCGGCGAGGCGATGTTTTTATAGACCGTCAGGGAAGGGTAATTGATGAACTGCTGGTATACCATGGCAATACTTCGTTTCCGGACAGACTTGCCCGTAACGTCTACCCCGTTCACCAGCACCCGCCCGGAAGTGGGTCGGTCGAGGCCTGCCATCAATCGAAGAAGGGATGTCTTGCCGGCCAGGGTTCGGCCAAGCAGGATATTGCGGGAGCCGACCTCAAAGGAGAGACTGATATTGCTGATATGGGTTTCCCGGCCAACCTTTTTGGTAATTCCCTCTAAAGATAAGGACATAATAAACGCATCCTCACGCTATCTGGGTTTTTTACCGCCTGGATTACGAGGAACAGATTATACGTATATCAAAACAGTCTTTATACTGCAATCACTTCAACGCCTCATATTTGAAAATGCCGCAACTGCCGCATAGGCACTGCTGATGGCCAATCCTGATCCGCATTTCATACGCATCCAGTCCTGATGGGCCAGAATGGACCCGGCTGCAAACAGGTTTTCCAATGCCGGCTCACCCGAACGGTTAAGGGGACGGAATTGATCATCGATGTTCAAACCGGCCCGGTTGACCGGGTGCCCCCGCAAATCCAGAAAATGCTCACAGTGCCAATGATTTCTGTTTTCCGGCTGATGAACCGGAAGATCAAAGAGGGGTTCCCGAATCCTGTCCCGATCAGCCCTGAGCCCATGGGCCCAGAACCGTCCTGTTGCCAGGATGACCCC
>JAERRP010000617.1 GCA_016735415.1 Desulfobacterales bacterium
CAGCTATATCTGAGAAAATGGGGTCAGCTATTGTATCAAAGAATTATGCAACCTTTCTTTAGAAATACAAGGACCTTTCATGGAGGAGGGGGGTACTCCCATACTTAGGCATGGTAGGACGGATATGTTGTGATGACCTCTGGTTTTGCAATTGTCTATCCGATTTGATCCCTATTCTGCAGAAAAATCAGTTTGTGTCTATCACATTTAGTTCCAGAGATCTGACGGTTCCCTGGGTCATGGCCCTCGTTCTGGCCGGCACCTGGCTGCTTCAGGGCGTCGGGGCCATGTCCGGCGAGACAATCGCCAATCGCCTGGCCCCCTTTTTGCAGCCCCGCGTAATGGTGATCTGCGGGATCATCGTCGCTATTGGCTTTGCCCTGTGGCGCCGCTCCCGGGGAGCCGATTTAAAACAAGAAGCCGTCCGTTTCGTCGAGGCCTCCCGCGCCGGCACCGCCAACAGCCTCAAGATCGGGGCTACGGTGGGGGTCATCGGGATCATCATCGGGGTGCTGACCTACAGCGGTCTGGTGCTGACCTTCGCCGACATCGTGATCGCGCTGGCCGACGGCTCGCTGCCATTGACGATCCTGCTGATCGCCCTGGCATCGCTCGTACTCGGCATGGGTGTTCCGGTCACCGCCGCCTATCTGATTACAGCGGTCGTGGCGGTACCGGCCCTGACCCATCTGGGGGTCAACGATATCGCGGCCCACATGATCGTCTACTGGCTCTCCCAGGACTCCAACATCACGCCGCCTGTATGTATCGCGGCCTTTGCCGGCGCCACGATTGCCAAGGCCAACATGTGGCGCACGGCCTTCGCGTCTTTCAAGTTTGCCAAGTTTCTCTATCTGGGACCGTTCCTGTTCGGTTATGTACCGGGCTTCTCCCTCAACGGAAGCACCCGGGACATTGTAATTTCGTTCGTACTCATCATTATGGGAACCTGGATCTATGCCTATCTGTTGAGCGGCATCTGGGTGAAATCGATCCGCAATCTGTTCGGTAAAAAAACCGCCTCCACGGCGAAATAACCTTTATCCTGTACTTGGGGAGCCAAAATCATGAACGCGATGCTACCGTCTGTCGATATTAAACGGATTCTCTACGCCACCGATCTTTCGGAGAATGCGCGCTATGCCATGGCCTACGCCGTCAGCCTGGCCAACCCCTACGGCGCCCGGATCATCATTCTGCATGTAATCGATGAAACACCCGCTTACGTGGATGCCGGTATCGAGGGTTATATCGGTGCGGATGAATGGGAAGCCGTCAAAAAGCGCAACATCAATAAAACCCAGGACATTCTGATCGGGAAAAAACGAGACGACACCATGCTTCGGGAAGTTCTGGATCGCTTCTGCCAGGACCTGCGACCGGGCACGAATGACCATGAGGCCGCCATGGATGAAACCCTTATCAAATCCGGCAATCCCGTGGTGCGGATCCTGGAAACAGCGGAAGAAAAAAAGTGTGATCTGATCGTCATGGGCACCCACGGACACGGCGCCCTGGTGGACGTCATGATGGGCAGCACGACCCACCGGGTCACCCGGCGCTCCAGGATCCCGGTGCTTTCCGTGCGACTTCCGAAAGCACCCTGACAAAACGAATCTGCCCGCTTGGCCCCTCCCTCCGACGGGATTGAGCACCGCCATCACCGTGAATCCGATCGTAATCCCAACGGCGGTGGCGCCTTCACGTTCCTGATACGGCGGCTGGGTTTACATACCCGTCTTGAAGAAATCCTCGGGGTCGGCAATGGTATCCGGCGGTTTGGTATACTCGGTGGGTTCAGTGCCCTCCTTGAAGCATTCGAACAGGGTTTCGGTGGATTCCGGGATGGGCAGCAGGCCCGTTTCGGCATCGATGCGGGAAAAAACGATGCCCTCGGGGACCTCGAAGGCCTTTACGGGTTTGTCGGCCAGGATTTTCTGCATGAAACCAAGCCAGATGGGACTGGCCGTCCTGGAACCGGTTTCGCCGCGCCCCATCGAGGCTTCCTCGTCGAGTCCCACCCAGACCCCGGTGATATAGTCCGGTGTGTAGCCGACAAACCAGGCATCGTACAGGTTGTTGGTGGTGCCCGTCTTTCCGGCCACCGGTCGGTTGAGGGCCTTGACCCGCTGACCGGTGCCGCTTTTGACCACGCTTTCCAGCATGCTGTTCATGATGTAGGCCGTGGTTTTTTCGATGACCTTTTCCTTTTCCGGCCCGATCTCTTCAAGCACACGGCCTTCGCGGTCTTCGATCCGGGTCACGAAAATCGGGCGTACCCGGTAGCCCTGATTGGCAAATACCGAATAGGCGTTGACGATTTCCAGCAGGGAAACGCCGGAAGAACCCAGGGCGATGGATAAGTCGCGATTCAGGTTCGAGTGAATACCGAGCTTGCGGCTGTAGTCGATGGCATAATCAATGCCGATATCCCTGAGAAGCTTGACGGTGACCACATTGCGGGATTTGGCCAGGGCCTGACGCAGCAGGGTCGGCCCGTAGAATTTTTCCTTGTAATTTCTGGGCTTCCAGGTGAAATCCCGCTCGGTGTCCTCGAATACGATCGGCGAATCGATCATCATGGTGGCCGGGGTGTAGCCTTTATCGATCGCCGCGGCATAGACCAGCGGTTTAAAGGCCGACCCCGGCTGCCGCCGGGATTGGAACGCGCGGTTGAACTGGCTTTCTTCAAAATCACGCCCCCCGATCATGGCCTTCACAAAACCGGTTTCAGCTTCGAAGCACAGCAGGGCGGACTGGGCCACGGGCTTCTGTTCCAGGGCCAGGGGCCATGGCGCCCCCGCTTCGGGCGCCTCCTTGATACGCACTTGAATCACATCCCCGGCGCGAAGGACGTTGCCCGGCCGCTTCACCTTGGCGGCCCAGTAAATCACATCCGGATCCGGTTTGCGGGCCCAGTTCATATCCGCAAGGGCCAGCAGCCCCTCAGCCGTGCCGAGGTTTAACTTGACGACCTGCGCACGGTTGTCCACCCGGGTGACCAGCCCTTTGAGCAAAGCGCCGGGCACCAGCTTGTCGGCCTGATCGGCGGCCAGAGTCTTCAAATAGTCGGCCTGATCGACGGCGGGGATATTCGTCAGGGGGCCTCGGTAACCCTGACGTTTGTCCAGTTCGAGCAGCCCTTTTTCAATTTCCTCGCGGGCGGCGCGCTGCATGTCGAGATTGACGGCCGTAAAAATTTTAAGCCCTTCGCGGTTAAGGGTCTCGGCACCATACTTCTTCTCAACATAACGCCTGACATGTTCCGTGTAAAAGGGTGCCTTTTCGGCATACCAGTTGCGGCGCGGCTTGATGTCCAGCGGGGTGCGGCGCGCGTCTTCATCCTGTTCCGCCGTGATGAAACCCTCTTCGACCATACGGGTCAGGACGTAGTGCTGACGCTGACGGGCCCGCTCGGGATGGCGGTAGGGGGAATAGCGGCTGGGGTCCTGGGGTAAACCGGCCAGAATGGCGCATTCCGCGAGATTCAAGTGTTGCACCAATTTTCCGAAATAATTCTCGGAAG
>JAERRP010000698.1 GCA_016735415.1 Desulfobacterales bacterium
ATGTACATATAGAAACTTTCATCTGATACACATACACATACATAATCTACATACACATACATATACACATATATACAATTAGGCTTATACATACATATGAGCTCATACATATACACATACACATACATAAACTACATAAACATCTATTTTGAAAATTTTGAAATTTTAGTCTAAGTTGTCTCTTAAAATGAAATATTTAACTGATTGATATTTATAGATTGTCATGTATAAATTTATATTTAAAGAATTTGGTGTCAGTATTTAACCTCTTACAAATATGGAATTCTATATCCAGTGCTTGTTTGAGCTGCTTCAAAACATTTTGGAAGTTCATATTTACTAGTTGACTGTAGATTTCTCTTCACTGCACGAGGCTTTGGTAAGAGATAGTGAAGACTGGGTGAGTCATTGTCTACAATTTCTCGGAAAAAAATACTATTCAGAATGTCTGAACGGTATTTGATTGTTGGCAAGTTAAACTGCGATGGCTTCTTTGTATTGCAGGTGAGGAGCTATACCGGTTCATGTGCAGGGATACGATCTCCATGCTGATGTCGCCTTTTTGGAGCTCCTCGGCCTCCAGGAGAACAAGTCCGCGGTTGCGCTCCGGTTGGTGGCCTTCAAAGGAATAGTTCACTTCGTTTACCCCCCACTTCTCGGCCTGCCGACCGAATTCGGCCTCGGTGCCCCGATGGCCCCCGCTGTACAGGGTAAACTGATTTGCGTCTGTCATCTGTCCTTCCTTTCAGAGTAAATAAATCGTCCCGTTTGTGTTCGCTAAGCATTGTCCGACGGTAAAACCCGTTTTGGTTTTCCGGCCGAGATTCGATGATCTTCCGGTTGGGTCCGCCCATGTGCGGGTATTCGAAGCAGATAATTATAATTATGAATCAGGAATAGACAATGGGGAGTCAAGCTGACGGGCCAACTTTATTTGTTGCGCGGACGGCGTGGGACGCGTTAAACCCACCACATCGGCCCGAGGGCTAACCCGTCGGGCACCGCCGCCGGACAAACTCCGGGACACGATACACCGCTGAATTGAGGAGAGATTGCACACCATGGAACTGTTGCTCCTGTTTTTCTTCGTATCCATCGTTTTTTCGTTTCTGTGTTCCATATGGGAGGCGGTGCTGCTGAGCATCCCGCCATCTTACGTGGCCGCCGGCGCCAGGGTGGGCACCCGCACGGGTCAGATTCTGAGCCATTTCAAGGAGGATATCGACCGGCCCCTGGCCGCCATCCTGACCCTCAACACCATCGCCCATACGGTGGGGGCCATCGGTGTCGGTGCCCAGGCGAGTAAATTGTTGAGCGATACTACGATCCTGGGTCTCAACGTGGCGGCATTTGTCGTGCCGGCGGTGATGACACTCGCCATCCTGATCCTGTCGGAAATCATTCCCAAAACCCTGGGGGCCGGCTATTGGCGGGAGTTGTCCCGGTTTACCGCCTCTTCCCTGCAACTGCTTATCTACCTGCTTTATCCCCTGGTGATGATGAGCCGGCTGATCACGCGCATGCTGAAAAAGGACGGGCAGGGCAGTGTTTTGAGCCGCTCGGAGTTCTCCGCCATGGCGGAAGTTATTGCGGAGCAGGGGGTTTTACAGAAACATGAATATCGCATCCTGAAAAATTTACTGCGATTCGAAGCCGTCCGGGCGCGCGATGTCATGACGCCGCGGACGGTGGTCGTGGCCACGGATGAAAACCAGACCATCGCCGAATTTCACGAAGCCAATCCCTCGTTGCGTCTCAGCCGCATTCCGGTATTCGAGACCTCGATCGATCACGTCACGGGTTTTGTGATCCGCAACGATATTCTCTCCCATCTGGTCGGGGGCCAGGGCCATGTTACCCTGCAGGCCATTCGTCGTCCGATTCTGGTGGTCAGGGAAGACGATGTGCTGCCGGAAGTGTTCAACACCTTGCTGGAAAAGCGGGCGCACATCGCGATCGTGGTGGGCGAATATGGCGGCACCTCGGGTGTGCTGACCATGGAGGATGTGGTGGAAACACTGCTCGGTCTGGAGATTGTGGACGAGTTCGACCGGACCGCGGACATGCAGCAGGTGGCCAGGAAGAACTGGGAGCAGCGGGCCCGTAAACTCGGGCTGATCGAAGAAGACCCGCCCACGGAAAGCCGGGCGTAATGGAATGATGATCTGTCATTCTGCAACGATGATATCTGCACGGCCGTGCCGTCCAATCTTCGCATCGATTATATTATTGACAGATGATTCACAATCTCTCAAAATACGCAAACTGTTGAAAAAACAAAATAACACCTAAGCTGTCTTTAAATTTAGCAAAGGTGAACGGAAATGATGTCCATATCCTGGGGAAAATAATCGAAACGCGTGACAGGTACCTACCTATAATTGTTCCATCTTTCCGGGGGTTTATTTTTCTATGCCGTTTCCATTTACATTCCGATATCAAAGGGGGGCCGTGAAAGGACTGTGGGGTACCCTGATTGCTACCGGTGTCCTATTGTTTGGCATAGTTGCTCTATCAACTGCAGCAACAAGGAAGGATGTCATCGGCACCTATGAACTAACATGTAAAGAAACGTTTCATGCAAAGGGATATGGTAAGGATCATTGGATAGATACAGTTCAACTGGTCCTAAGAGCCGATGATACTTTTACTCTTGGTGACACCGAAGGAACATTTTTACTCAACCCAAAAGGAAAAAAAATTCTGCTGCAGATTGAAGAATCTAGCTTGGATACATTTAAAGACGGCTGTACTGAGATTATATCTGATCTTGCATTTGAAAAAGGCACCATCCTTGAACCTCGGGAGATTACGTGCGTAATCCAAACGCTCAAAATATCCAAAATAAAAATAGATAAAAAAACCGGTAAAGCAAAAGGAAAGTTAAAAGTCGCAATTAAAGGAATTGCCAGTGTTGAAGTTGATGGCGAGCTGAAGCAAAATAAATTCTCTTATAAAAATATATGTAAGATCAACAACGAAGGGGCTACGGTACCGCCGCCCATATACAGCGACGATTTCAGCACCGACACGACCGCCGAGTACACGGTTGTGGACACCAAGACCAGCGGCGGCTTTGGATCATTTTTATATGATGGAAGTGGCCAGCGGGTGCGGGTGGATACCGACGATGATGTGGGGATTCAGTTTTCGCATACGCTGCCGCCGCTCGATAACGGCGTGTTTCAGATCGATTTCCGACCACTGGTTAAATATCCCAACGGCGGTAACATCGAACTCGTGCTGAGGGCCGCGGATGGCAATTATTACAAGGTGCACAATACCGATGGGTACGGCGCGAAGGGGATCAGCAAATATGTAGGCGGCGTGAAGGTGGACAGCGCCGATTTCAGCAGCGAGTTTTCCCAGGGTGTCGATTACACGATCACGATTCGCTTTAGCCCGACCGCGACCACGGTGGAGGCCTTTGGCCAGGTTCTGGTGATGAACACCGACACGACCGCAGTGACGGTGAGCAGTTTCGAGATCCTGCTCGACCAGCAGGATGCCTATTTTGACAATATGCTTTTTTCCGATCAGCCGTTTGTTTTAATCACGAATCCCCAGAGCAACCATCTCCAAAGCGGCTTGGATTTACTGGTTCAAGCCGTAGCCGTAAATTTGCAGCTCGATTGGAAAGTTAAATTCATCTTGGAGGATAACGCAACGAATGCGATACAAGAGTTTATTGATGTTGCGGAGCCCTTTGAGCACACTTTTAGTACCCCATCTAATGGCGAATATACCTTAGAGGCAATTATTATAGACGGCGCTCTAGAACCGGTTCCTGGCGATTTTACTTCTGATACTAGATTTTCTATTGGGATTGGCGATTATTATGTGGCTTTTGGAGACAGTATTACCTTCGGCGTCGGCGATGATTTAACCGCAGATGGATTTGGGTACCCGCCCATTCTGGAAGATTTATTAGGATTTCCGAACGCCGTTGTCAATGCTGGTATCGGGGGAGAAGAGTCTATAGACGGTTTAGCGCGCATCCAGAGTGTAATCGATTCCTACCCTGAGGCAAGCCACTTTCTTATTCTATTCGGGACCAATGATTCACATGGTACCATGCCCGTACCCAGTGGACTGAAATTTTATGGATTAGATCCAGGCGACCCTGGTTATGGCGAATTATTAAATCCAGGCGATCCTGGTTATGGCGGCTCTTTCCTTGATAGCATGCAACAAATAATAGATGCCGTTATAGCCAGTGGCAAAACACCCATTTTGACCAAAGTGCCTATAACCTTAGGGTCTTGCAGCACATGTGCGCCGTTTTCAGATCCAGACACGGCTTCCCGCAACATTCTTATTCAGGATTACAATACCGTTATTGATGCACTAGTAGCTGCCAATGGGATTGGCACCACTCCGCCCGATTATTATGACTATTTCAGAGCGAATCAAGACCGATTCTCTGACAACTTACACCCTGATGGCATAGGATATCAATCTATGGCCAATCTTTGGCTTGATGCATTGACACCCTAAGAAGCAATCAGGTAGGTGATTATGAAATTTCGACTGGTATTATTAGCATATGAAGCGTCCACACATCGTTCGGCGAAAAACTATTCGGTTTGAAGTATGGCACAAGTTATCTTAAAGAAGCGGTTTTTTCCTACCTGCCACAATCTATTATTTCGATAAGGTATTGAGAGTTTCATTTTCGATGGGCAAGAATTAAATGGAATATTATTAATTGATCGCCGAATGGCAGCACCTATATAGATTTCAGATATCTCCAACATATCCCACATAATCAGAAACTTGCGATACTTGCTATTATCTTGAAGCCAAAATATTACAATTGAGGTTGTGTTTTTGATATCCAAAAGCAGCCGGTCGCTTGTTGTCGGCATCAGCAAAGGTGGAGCGGGGCACCAGTTTGGCGCATAGGTGGTAAAGGCTTCTGGCCCTGGAATTCATGGATCGGATACCGTCTCTTAGACTCACCCGGCCTGTCTTTTTTACTTCCCTAACCGGACAGTACGGAGTCAAACAAATAATAAAAATGCAAAAGGCTTTTCCCATTTTACTATGAGCGCCCAAACGACAGGAAACAATTCCTTCTCCTTTCGTGTTTGCCGCAGGTCACGGGTTGCCCGGGATGTGCGCTATGACGGGATTTTTTATTCGGGTTCCTCAACCACAAAAATCTATTGCCGTCCAGGCTGCCCGGGAAAACCTCCCCGGGCGTCAAACAATATTTTTTTTTCAAGCAGAACCCAGGCTGAAAAGGCTGGATTCAGACCGTGTCTTCGCTGTCGCCCGGAGCTGGCTCCGCACCACCCCATTCAAAAAGCCGCTGGATGGCAGGTTCGTAATGCACTTGGACATATCCACCAGGGACTATTCCCTGACAAGGCGTTTGAGGCCCAGGACGCACCAGCCAAAGCACCACCGGATCAGATGCCCATTGATTTTCACGCCGCTGTAGGGTTCACGCTGCCAGGGTATTGGCAAACATTTCAATTGGGCTTTGCTAAAATGCTGCTTACCGACACAGCTTTGCCTTTAGAAGACATCTCCAGCATCTCCAGGTTTGACAACTCCCAGAACATGTTGGATGCATTGTCCAATCTTTACCGGCGTGACCCGCTCGCGTTCAGAAAGCCCTTGCCCGTTCAAATTCAGCCCGGCGTGGAATCGTGTGCGCTGATGCTGTCCTACCGGCCACCGTTTGACTGGTCGGCTTTGCTTAACTATTTCCGCACGCGCGCCGTTGCCGGTGTGGAAAAGGTGGCAGATGAGGTTTACCAGAGAAGCTTTTGCCTGAATGGACACCGGGGCTGGTTGTCCCTTCAAAATGTGTCGAATGTCAATGCCGTGCGGCTGGAAGTGCACGCATATAGTCTATCGTGCCTGATGCAGGTGGTGTGGCGGGTCAGGCGAATGCTCGATCTGGATGCCGATCCCCTGGCACTGGAAGCTTTTTTTGGTGAGGACCCTTTGTTAGGCCCTGCCTGGCTGCGCCACCCCGGTCTACGGGTTCCTGTGGGTTGGGAGGCCTTTGAATTTGCAGTGCGCGCCATTGTCGGCCAACGGGTGTCAGTTGGCTTTGCCACAAAACTGGCGGGCAACATTGTGGATGCGTTCGCAGAAAATCTTTCGCTGCCGGCACCAAAAGGCATTGAAAAGGTGTTTCCCAGCCCAGCCGGCCTGCAAGGGGCCGATCTACGCCCCTGCGGTCTGACCCGCAACAAGGCAGCGGCCATAGTGGGCCTTGCCCAGGCGGTGGTCAATGGCACCATTGATCTGGAGAATGTCAGCGATCGTGACACCTTCATCCAGCAGTGCACCGCCCTGCGCGGTATCGGTGAGTGGACCGTCCAAACCATTGCCATGCGAGGCCTGGGTGATAAGGATGCGTTCCCTGCGGGTGATTTAGGGATTGTAAAGGCCCTGTCCACGGATGGTCAACCACCGAAACCAGCACATATTCGTAAAATAGCCGAGCGTTGGCGTCCATTACGATCGTATGCGGCCATGCTTTTGTGGGTGATGCGCCGCAGTTAGTGTTCGTCCAGAAATGGTCTTTTTTGTCCTGATCGGCCGGTCGTAGCGGGGTTCCGGCTGCGGCGTACAACAGTACGCCTCACCGCAACTCCGCTGCGGCCGTATCAGAACAAAAAATCCTCATTTCTGAATCGAACACGATCATGACGTCTTAAATCCGTGGATGGACACTGATAGGAGAATTCACATGCGCTACGATATCATGAACTCGGAACTTGGTCCGATCCTTTTCTCTCGCGATGGCACAGGCATCAACAGAGTGCACTTTCTCAACAGTGCCAAATCGTTGCCCCGGGATGAAAGTTGGCGGCAGACCAGCCAGGATCCACTGCTCCAGGAAACCCGCCGGCAATTAAAGGCCTACTTTTCCGGGAAACAGCGGCAATTTTCCCTACCGCTCTCGCTGGAAGGCACTGATTTTCAAATCCGCGTCTGGAAGGCGCTCACCACCATCCCTTATGGGACAACGTGGTCCTACAAAAAACTGGCCAGCGCCATTGGAAATTCCGCCGCCGGCCGGGCGGTGGGCAATGCCAACGGCAAAAACAAACTGTCCGTCATTGTACCTTGACACCGGGTCATTGGCAGCGACGGGGGTCTCGTCGGATTCGCAAGCGGCTTGGAAAGAAAGCGATATTTGATCTTAATGGAGCAATCATACAATGGACATTAAGGGATTCGAACTTGATGATTACCTCGAACGCCTGAACTTTTCCGAGGTCGTACAGCCAACAGAGGATCGGCTTGAAGCCCTCCACCGCGCTCAATACTACACGATCCCATTCGAGAATTTCGATATTCTTTTGGGACGTGGCATATCGCTAGAACCAGACGCGCTCTTCGACAAGCTGGTGCACAGGGCACGCGGTGGTTATTGCTTTGAGTTGAACGGCTTGTTTCTTATGGCCCTCAAGGCTTTTGGATTCGACGTCCGAGCGCTCCTGGCCCGGGTCCACTTGAGCGGCACGCCGTCGGGACGAGGACATCAGATGGCACTCGTATCACTTCAAGGGAGGCAATGGATTACCGACGTGGGGTTTGGAAGCCTGAATCTACGTGCTCCGATTCCGTTAGAACTCGATCACCCAACAACCCACGATGGACAGACATCTCGCTTTATGGATGCAGGACATTTCGGCATCATGCTCCAGACCTTAATAGCCGGTCAATGGCAAGATCTTTATAGTTTCGATTGGGGGCATGTGTGCACCGCTGACATCGCTTATGGGAATCACTTCACCTCGACCCATCCCAGCTCGTTCTTTACCTTTGCCCGTGTGGCGGCGCGCCCCGTCCAAAATGGCGCAATCACACTTTTCAATAATACATTGAAAAGTGTGATTGCGGACAAGGAGCAGGTTCAAGAATTGCCTGAGGGGCCATTGTATATCAATGCATTAAAGGATCATTTTGGTATAGAACTCGATGCACCTTACGAGGCGCTGTGCAAACTTCCGGGAACAGACCAGGAAGAAGAGCAAGCTTTCGAATTTTGAGCGAAGATAAATAAGACTTGCAATTTTAACATGCACTAGTTTTGTGGGATAGTCTCAATATCTCTGTACTCTCATGATAATTGGATTTTTAGAACCTCAAAGGAAAATAAGGTTTTAAAGCCTTGTTAGAAATTTGCTTCCTTGAAA
>JAERRP010000861.1 GCA_016735415.1 Desulfobacterales bacterium
GCTAACTCCCACCAACTCCCGCTAACTCCCACAACTCCTTAAGCGGTGAAGGACCAGACGGGTACCTACCGGTCAACCTGTATTTTTCGCCACGGAAAATATATGGCCGGGACGCGCTTATCGGTCGACCTGGTTTGCTTGAATTCTCGGACCTTAGCTATTCGTATGGGCTTCGGGCAATGTGCGAGTGTGATGAAATAGGGTATGCTTTATGTGGGGATAAACTTTTTCGGTTTGATGCGATGGGTGGTAGTTCTCATATTGGTACAGTGAATAATTCATCTGGAATTGCGTGGATGGAAAGCAACGGAACGCAAGTCGGTATCGTTGAGAATAACTCTTGCTATATTTATGAGGATGAAACGCTTGAAAAGATAGCGAGTGCGGGGTTGTCTTTTTCTCCCGGATCATTGGCCTATCTTTCTGGGTATTTTTTAGCTCATGATGTGAATACTGAAAATTATTATGAGTCGAACCTATTTGACGGAAAAGATTGGAATGAGCTTGAATATGCCATTACAGGAGTGAACCCGGATAGCCTGAAAGGGGTCTACGCTGTAAATGGCGAAGGGTACGGAATGGGCCTTAAATCAGGGGAGGTTTATTATAATTCCGGGAGTGCTAATTTTTCCTTTTCCAAAATCCCAGGTGGGAATATCCCTTGCGGGGTTTTAGCCGAGAAGAGTCCTGCCGAGTTTATGGGGTCGTTAATCCTACTGAATAATTACGGGGTTGTGGTCCAGGCTGCAAAAGCCCCAGTTAAATTAAGCACAGAGCATGTTGACCGTGCTATTGAAAGCATGGGCAAAGCAACAGATGCGGTTGGGTTTACCTTCACGATGTCGGGCCATACGTTCTATGTGCTGACTTTCCCGTATGCGGATGACACCTATGTTTTAGATCTGACAACCAATTTTTGGTACAAGTGGGGCACTGACGGCGGAAGGTGGCGGCCTAATTGTTACATGAAATTTAACGGTAAGCACTTGGTCGGGGATTACGAGAACGGTAAGATTTACGAAATTAGTCCAACAACTTACACGGATGATGGGACATATATTTCCAGACAAAGAGCCATGCCGGTTCAAATGAGCGGCAAGCGAGAAACGATTTCATCCTTTGAGATAGGAATGCAAACAGGTGTTGGGTTAAGCACCGGGCAAGGTTCGGACCCTAAAATCTGCTTGGATTATTCCACTGACAAGGGCAAAAATTGGACGAACGAAATATGGAAAGACATTGGGAAGTCTGGCGAACGAGAAGCCAGGATTGAGTGGCGACGTCTCGGCAGGCCTTATGAATTTACACCCCGGGTTACGATAACCGACCCGATACAGGTAATAATGACCGGAGCATATTTGAATGGCAACCGCTAAACCAATGCCGCCGCAAGTTGCGGAACTATTTGACAGCCGGTTTAATCTTTGGCTGGAAGAGAATATCCGCACTCAGGTTAATGAAGCGATTGCTGATATTCTTGAGATTGACGAAACGATTGTTGAGATTAACGCAGAAAAAGCGAATCGTGCCACTACGGGTGACTCAGGAAACATCCTTTTTTTAACTGCCAATGGGGACTATGAAGACAGTGGCTATACTTCCACGGATTTCAGGGCAGCGTTAGATAGCAAGTTCGGGGATGTTGCAGGCGGGAACTATTCAGAGTTCGAATCTGACGGGACCCTGAAAATGATCGGGGCTGCTACGGTTTTTGACGATTTACAGGTCGGAATCTCAAATGTGAAAATGCCACCAGCGAACTCTCCTACTTGGCGATATTATGATCATGGAATAGCTGCTGGTGTTACTTTCCCGGTTTTAGGCTTCGCATTAAACCATCATTTTTATTTTGCTGTGCAGTCAAGCCATTCAATGAAATTATCGTCTGTCTTGGATAACCATTTTCATTATACGACACCTACCGACGGGACCGGTGATAAGTTTAAATTCCAGTTAGATGTTATTGCTGCGCCAATTGGTGGGAGTTGGGCGGTCGCTTCTGGCAGCCCGTTTACAGTTGAGGTGTCCATGGATGCTGATTTATCAAATCAGCATAGGATGCAAGACATCGCTGACATACCAGGGATTAACACGACAGTAAGCACACTATACAAGTGTGAGTTTACACGGATTGCGGCGTCTGCTGATGAATATGCGGGTGAGGTTTATATCGAGTTTTCTGATTGCCATTATGAAGCAAACACGCTTGGTTCAAGGACAGAGGGTGTTAAATGATGCAAGGGAGGGCTAACCGTGGAAGAAATCACTGTTGATTACAGGCAGTCTTTAAGGGTGGCGGGAGCAAAAAAATGTTAGGTCTATTAGCGGCTGGTGGGATAGCGGTTGGGACGTATTTAGGGGCAAAGTCACAGGGAAAGTCCGCTGAGAGGGCCGCTGATACACAGGCTAATGCTGCACGTGAAGCCAACGCCTTTCAAAAAATGTTTTGTGACCATGGAGCAGCATAGATATGCCAATTAAGGACAACACCGTGAAAAATGGATGGAAAATAAT
>JAERRP010000226.1 GCA_016735415.1 Desulfobacterales bacterium
CGATGACGCGTTTGTTGACCCGCCGCAGATCGACCCGGGAGCAGAAATCAAACAGGGAGGCAAAGGGACCGTTGGCCTCCCGCTCCGCCACGATGGCTTCGATCGCGCCCTCGCCCACGTTCTTGACCGCCACCAATCCGTAACAGATTTTACCGTGATCGACCACAAAGGAAATTCCGCTCTGGTTGACGTCCGGGGGCCGCACATCGATCCCGTGGCGGCGGCATTCGGCAATGAACTTGACAACCCCGTCGGTGGATTGCATTTCACTGGTCAGCAGAGCCGCCAGAAATTCCACCGGGTAATGGGCTTTGAGATAAGCGGTCTGGTAAGCAATCAGGGCGTAAGCCGCGCTGTGGGACTTGTTGAAGCCGTAGCCGCCGAATTTCTCCATCAGGTCGAAGATGGTTTTGGCCTTGTCTTCCGGAAAATCGTTCTCGCGCGCGCCGGCCATGAAGAACGCCCGGTGCTCGGCCATCTTCTCCTGAATCTTCTTCCCCATGGCCTTGCGCAGATCGTCGGCCTTGGCCATGGTGTAGTTGGCCAGCACCGCTGCAATTTTCATGACCTGTTCCTGGTAGAGAATAACCCCGTAGGTTTCCTCCAGAATCGGCGCCAGCTCCGGCAGCAGATATTCGACCGCCTTGCGGCCGTGCTTGCGCTCGACAAAGTCATCCACCATGCCGCTGTCCAGTGGCCCCGGACGGTAAAGTGCCACCAGGGCCGTGATATCGGCGAAGCTGGCCGGCTTGAGGCGCACCAGCAGGTCTTTCATCCCGGAACTTTCCAGTTGAAAAACGCCGGTGGTATCGCCGCTGGATAAAAGGGTGAAGGTGGCCTGATCGTCCAGCTCGATATTGACCATGTCAGGCACGGGCTGGCCCGCGGCGGCGATGAGTTCGAGTGTGTGTTCGATCACCGTCAGGTTGCGCAGACCCAGGAAATCAAACTTGACCAGGCCCGCCTTTTCGACATGCTTCATGTCGAACTGGGTGACAACTTCACCCTTCTTGCCCCGGTAGAGCGGCAGGTACTCCACCAGCGGTTTGTCACCGATCACCACCCCGGCCGCATGGGTGGAGGCGTGCCGCGGCAGCCCTTCGAGAACACGGCAGATTTTGAGCAGATCATCGATTTCCGGCCGGGCCGCTGCCAGCTCATTGAACTTTGGTTCCTGGGCGATGGCCTCGTCCAGCGTGATATTGAGAACATCGGGTACCATTTTGGCAATCGTATCGACCTCTTTCAGAGGGATATCCAGCGCCCGCCCGACATCGCGTATGACCGCCCGGGTTTTGAGTTTCCCGTAAGTGATGATCTGGGCCACGTAGTCGCCGCCGCCGTATTTTTCACTCACATATTCAAGCACTTTTTCACGGCCGTTGATGCAGAAGTCCACATCGATGTCCGGCATGCTGCCGCGTGCCGGGTTGAGGAAGCGCTCGAAAATCAGGCCGTGCTCGATCGGGTCCAGATCAGTGATCCCCATGGCATAGGCCACCATGCTGCCGGCCGCCGATCCGCGCCCGGGACCGACCGGTACACCGTTTTCCTTGGCGTAGCGGATGAAATCGGCCACAATCAGGAAATACCCGCTAAAGCCCATTTTCCTGATCATGGCAATTTCGTAATCCAATCGCTCGTCATAGACCTTCGGTTCGAGATCCGGGTGTTTCGCGCGTATCCTGGCCATCCGGGCGGCGAAACCATCACGCACCGTCTGCTCGAAGACCTCCTCCGTCGTATGATCCGCGGAGACGACAAACTGTGGGAAATGATAAGAGAAATCAAAATCATACTCACACCGTCGCGCAATCGCGACCGTATTTTCAATGGCCCCGGGATAGTCGTGGAAATAGGCCCTCATTTCTTCGGGCGCCTTGAAATAGAGCTGGTCGGTGGAAAATTTGAAGCGGTTGGATTCGTGTACGGTCTTACCCGTCTGAATGCAGAGCAGTACGTCGTGCGCGCGTACGTCTTCCTTCTGAAGGTAGTGGCAGTCGTTGCTGGCCACCAGTGGAATGCCGAGCCGGACGCTCATCTCGCGCAGCGCCATGTTGACGGTTTCCTGAATTTCGATGCCGTTGTTCTGCACCTCAAGGAAAAAATTGTCCTGACCGAGAACCTGCCGGTACCACCGGGCGGCATCTTCCGCCTGTTCGATCCGCCCGGCTTTGATATGCATGGGGATCTCGCCGTGCAGGCAGGCCGACAGGCCGATCAGCCCCCGGCTGTTTTCGGCCAGGAGCTGTTTGTCGATCCGCTGCCGGTAATATAAGCCGTCCAACTGGGCAAGTTAAGCGTGTTTGCAGCG
>JAERRP010000832.1 GCA_016735415.1 Desulfobacterales bacterium
GCTGGGCCGCCGTTTCATCCGTCGTCTGATCCCCGAGACCAAACTCGCCAAGCTGGATCAAACCGTTCGCCACCAGGGCGTCCTGGTGATATTTCTTCTGTTTCTGTTCCCGGGATTTCCCAAAGACTACCTGTGCCTGTTCCTGGGTATCACGACCCTGCCGGAGAAACTTTTTCTTATTATGGCGATCATCGGCCGCCTGCCGGGAACGCTGATGCTCAGCCTGCAAGGGGCGGTGATGTTCGAGAGGATGTACGGCCTGTTTGCCGCATTGCTGGGTGTGTGTGCGCTATTGCTGCTTCTGGGGTATCGCTACCATGAGCGCCTGTACGGCTGGATTGAAAAAATGAATCGCAACGAGCCGCCGCGGCGTTGACGCTTCGGGAATTAAATGCTATTGATTTGATACGTTCGAATTCTTTCGGGCGGTTTTCTTCCTAACAGGAGCCTCTATTGACTTTCTGGAAAGTCAGAGAAGAACTCAGCGGCGAAAACCGGCTGCGGCGCTCATACTATGAATTGCTGCGCGATGAACTCGATAACCTGATGGTCCGGCACGCCTTGATCGATTCCTACGAAAAGTTCCAATGCCAGCGCATACCGTTTCCCTTTGTGGAACGAAGAGAGCTGAAACCGCGGGCCCGCATTCCGGATGTTGAATATGAATGCCAGAACGCCTTCCTGGTGCTGTTCGTGGAAGACACCATTCCCCCCGAACACCGCAAGTATATCCGTTTCTTCGGCGTCAACAAAACAACCAAGACCAATTTGCTGTCTTCCAAAAACCTACCGTTGTCCAACGAATACGACCGCAACCAGAAATACCTGGAGTCGATTTCGTTCCCCGATTTTTTAAAAACCCTTCTGCCGGTTGATTACGCGCTTTTGATTCAACGTGATCCTGCCAGCAAAGCCCGTAACCGTTACTGCATGACCCACTTTCATGTCCGCATCGACTGGCCCATCATTGAGGCGGCCGAAAACCTGGCGCGTGATCTGCGCTACATTTCCAAGGATATTTTCGAGCGCGGTGACAAATATGCCGAAGATTTACAGAAAAAATTCTTTGAATTTTACGGGCTGCCCGTAATGGCCGGGGGGCGGCGCACGGCGGCCATCGTGGCCGCGCAGTTCCTCCGCCAGCTTTCCTGCATATCAACGGTCTACGCGGGCAGCAGCGAAACCCGCGGCTTGATCCGCATTTCTGAACGGGGCGTTTCCAAATACATCCTGATGAGCATGAGCGCTGAAGAAATGGAGGCGCTGGCGGCGGCCCACAACATATCCCGACAGTCTTTTGCCAAGAATTACGTTGTTTTCCGGGAAAAGAAGATGGGGATCTGTATCTTTCAGGCCACCTATCTGCCCACCGACCTGGCCCGCCCGCCGGATGACGGCCGTATGCGGGAGATGAAATCCGACCTGTCCTGGCTGAAGGTCGGCGGACAGCACATCATTCCCAAACCCGGCATCTGGAAATATCCACCGCTGCCCTATAACATCATCTATTCCTGACGCGCACACCCCATTCGTTGGTCAGGCGGCCATTCGGTCCGGCCGCTGTTTATTGTATTTTCGCGCGAATCCTGATGCCAAAGCGGTCATCGGGTCCGGTCGACCGGGGAGGCCGCTGTAACCGTGCGCAGCAGGCCCCATCGGCGGCAGGCGGCCGCCAGGCCCACGTGTACCTGGAAGCCCGGGCGGGCGCGGTCGATCAACATGCCATCGGTGTCGTGGATCGATTGGATCAGGCCGGTGCCGATCGGACGTCCGGGGCTCAGGATTTCAACCGTATCCCCTTTGAAAAAGCGGTTGCGGGTTTCAACGGCCACTTGGCCCCCAACGCTGTCGCTAAGGACTTTGCCAACCAGTCGATATTCGGATCCGGGGACCGTTGGAAGACCTTTCGCATTTTCCTGCGAGGGATTGCCGAAGTAAAATCCGGTTCCATAACCGCGGTTGTTGACGGCTTCCAGCTCCCGGGCCCAATCAGGCTGTGAGGCGTCGGGGGGCGCATCCTGATAATAAGCGTCGATGGCCTCCCGATAGGCTTTGACCACGGCCGCCACGTAGTGGATGCCTTTCATACGGCCTTCGATTTTAAATGCCCGCACCCCGGTTTCGATCAGCCGGGGGATGTGCGCGATCATGCATAAATCCCGGGAATTGAAAACGAAACTGCCCCGTTCCGTTTCGTGTACCGGCATGTAAAGGCCGGGGCGCTTTTCTTCCACCAGGGCGTAGTTCCAGCGGCAGGGGTGGGCGCACCGTCCACGGTTGCCGTCACGATCGGAAAGAAAACTGCTCAGCAGGCAGCGCCCGGAGTAAGCCATGCACATGGCGCCATGAACGAAGACCTCAAGCGCCAGTCCGCTTTGGGTGCACATAGCGCGAATTTCTTCAAGGCTCAACTCCCGGGCCGCATTGATGCGATCGGCGCCGAGCGATTTCCAGAAACGGGCGGCGGCATAGCTGGTGGTGTTAGCCTGGGTGCTCACATGGATGGGGATGGCGGGGATCAATTCTTTTGCCATCAAAAAAACGGCCGGATCCGATACAATGATTCCGTCCGGACGAATGGTGCCAAGGCCCTGCAGAAAATCACGGATTCCCGGAAGGTCGTCATTGCGGGGAAAGATATTGCAGGTGACATAGGCGCGAACGCCTTTCCGGTGACAGCAGGAAACGGCAGCTTCCATTTCGTCTTCGGAGAAGTTTCCGGAATGACTTCGCAGACTGAATTGTTTTCCGCCCAGGTAGACCGCATCGGCCCCGAAATGAATCGCCATTTCCAGTTTCTCGAAATTGCCGGCCGGTGCCAGGAGTTCAACCCGGGAATGATGTGTGAGCGTGGACAAGGGTTTCTTTTCTTTATAAATTCGTGACGACATTCAAAGACACCTGTCTATAGGACATCCGCACGGCGCTTGCAATGCCTTGACTTTAAAATCTATCGCGATATCGTAGGGCATTATGCGCCCTGCCGTCCGACAGGCACCCCCTCGGAATCAGGCCGGCCCTTAACCTGGCGGCGCAAATGCCATCGCCCTACGAAAAGGGACGTTTCGAACCGCGAACCCTAAGTAAGGAGACAGCGAAGATGCCCCTTCAAGATCAGATCAAGAAGGATTTGATAACGGCAATGAAGGCGAAGGAGACGGCAACGATGGAAGCATTGCGGGTCATCATGGGTGAGTTCGGGCGAATGGCCCGCAAAATCCTTTCAGACGAAGATGTCATCAAGATACTCAAGAAATTGTACAAGTCTGAAAAAGAGGTGCTGGCCCGGCAGGGACAGTCGGCTTCTTCACGATTTATCGAGGTTCTGGATCGATACCTGCCCAGGATGGCCTCGGAGGCGGTGATCGAAGCCTGGATCAAAGCCCATATCGATTTTTCCCGATACACGAACAGAATGCAGGCCATGGGCGATATCATGCGCCATTTCGGCGGTGGGGCGGATGGTAATCGGGTGAAAGCAATCCTTCAGTCGCGTTTCTAAGGGCTCGCGCAAAAATAAAGCGGTCGGCGGCGATATCCGCCCGGGACAAAACGTTATTTTTCTTTTGTGCTTTTAAAGGCCCCTTCCTGCTTCATGCGGAAATACCGGGCCGGATCGGAATTCAGAAGCGCCAGTTGTTCCTGCAATGGCTGCAGGCGGGCCGCTTTCATCCCTTCGGTAAAGGATACGCCTATCGACAGGTTTTCAACCAGCTGGATTTGGTCCTGGAGGCGGTTGCGCTCCTGTTCGGCCTGCTTGGCCAGGCGGTCTTCTTTAATCTGATCGACCCGCTCGCTGAACGTGGGTGTGGGCTTTTCCTGGCTGGGGGCGCCGGAAAGGACTTCATCCTGTTCGCTCCGGGCATTTTGCTCGGCTTGTGTTTCGGCATCGGGATCGGATATTTCCTCGGGTTTGGTTCCGGCTTCTTTTACATCATCGGGGATACCGGTATTGCTGAAGTGGCGGACACCGTTTTCATCCGTCCAATAGTATACCGTTCCAGCGTGGACCATAACGGCGATCAAAAGGAGCGCCAGGCCAACGAGCCACAAGGATGCACTTTTCATTGAATTCCTCCCCGGTTGGGTTGATGGTGCCAGATCCATCATTATGATTAATGTAGTCAGGTATTTGTACAAAATCAAGGCCAAACTATGGCCGGCCGGTCTGTTCCGGTTGGGCCCTGGATGTCGTCCACAACACCTGAGAATAGCATGCTCCGTGGCCGTTGGGTACAAAGGCCGTCAAGGCAACGATGCCGTATCATGCCTTCCGATGCCGGTAAAAGTGGGTACCATTCCAGCGCATCAAAATGAAGCAACTACCTGTTGAGGGGCTGTGTGCAAACGATCCGACGCCAATTAAAGCATCTTTACCATCGCACCGTCCATCAAACGCAGGCCTCGCCGCTCAGTCTGCAGTACTGGCGCGAGCGTATACTGGGCGTGATCTATCTCTCTGTGGCCGTTCTGGGCGCCGTGGCCTATCTGCCCAGCGTTTATCTTTCCATCAAGGAAGAGATCTGGTGGCTGGCCCTTTTCAATACGGTGGGCTACGCCTGGTTCCTTTCGGCCACCTTCCTGGGGCGCATCTCTTTCAAGACCAAAGCGGCGGTCATGCTGGTGTTCATCTACATGCTCGGCGTCGCCCTGGTATTGCGCCGGGGGCTTTTCGCGCCCGGTCCGATCTGGCTTTTCATCTTTCCGGTAATGGCCGGTCTGC
>JAERRP010000684.1 GCA_016735415.1 Desulfobacterales bacterium
GAACTTGCGGGATATGGCCCTTGACTTTGGGGATGCACTGCTGTTGTACGGCCCCCGGGAAAAACTGAAGATGCTGGGTCAGGAGAGCGATTTTATCGTACTGACGCAATCGGCCCAGGAATCTCCGCGTCTTGAAAAAGCCCCGCTCTCTTCCATCCTTATGGTGGCCACCTTTGTTCCCGTCCTTCTGGGCTGGATACCCATTTACATCGCCACGGTACTCGGGGCGGCCCTGATGGTGCTTTTTCGGTGCTTGACCATGGAAGAGGCCTACCGTGCCATTGAGTGGAAGGCCGTTTTTCTGATCGCAGGCATGTTCCCTCTGGGAACGGCCCTGGATCAATCCGGCGCCGCCGGATTCCTGGCGGAAGGTGTGGTGACCGCCGTGGGTCCTTTTGGACCTACAGCAGTATTGCTGGCCCTGCTGCTGCTGACGTTTTTGGCCACCTGCGTCATCCCCACGGCGGCACTGGTGCTGCTTCTGGCCCCCATTATTCTGAATACCAGCCAGCAGTTGGGTATCTCGCCATACGGATTTATGATGGCCATGGCCATGGCGGCATCCGCCAGCTTCATGACACCCATCTCCCACCCGGCCAACATTCTGGTGATGAGTCCCGGAGGGTATCGCTTCAAGGATTACATGAAAGTGGGAGGGCTGCTGACCTTGGTGGTGGTGATTATCATCATGGTGGTGGTGCCGCTGTTCTGGCCCCTCACGCCGCTGCCCGGAGGGTAGGGGTACTCCTTGTGGGTACCCAAAAAGAAGGGCCACCGGAAAGGATGCCCCTACGGTTAGAGGGAAAGCAAAATAAGAGAGGAAATTAAAAAAACCATGCGTGTGATGACCTTTAACCTCCGTTTTGAAAACGACCAGGATGGAAGCAATGCCTGGAATTACCGACGTCATTTGGTGGTGAAATTGATTGAGCAGTATTCGCCGGATATCCTGGGGACCCAGGAAGGTCGTTTGTCTCAGTTGGATTATCTCGAAGAGAGTCTTTCCGGCTATGGCGTGCACACGGCTTCACGCGTGCTGGACGACACCTGCCAGTACCCCACCCTGTTTTTTAAAAAAGACCTGTTTCGAATTATGGAAGGCGATGAATTCTGGCTCTCCAAAACGCCCGAAATCCATCGCAGCAAGAACTGGGACAGCGCTTTTCCCCGCATGCTGAGCACTGCCACGGTGGAAGCGCTGGAATCCGGACAGGTTTTTTCGGTGGCGGTCACCCATCTGGATCACATGGGCCGGGTGGCCCGCTTGAAACAAGCCGAAATCATCGCGCAATGGGTTCGCAAAAGAGCCGTTCCGGTGATTCTCATGGGAGATTTCAATGATGATCCGGATTCAGACGCCCATGCGGTTTTGGCGAACAAAGAAACCGGACTTTCAGATTCCTGGCAGGTCCTGGGGCATCCCGAAGGGAAAGAGAGTTTCACCCACCATGCCTTTACCGGAACACCGCAGAAAAACCGAATCGACTGGATTCTGACAACCAAGCCTCCGCATGTCAGGAAGGCCCAGATTGTTCATGATCAATTGGATGGGCGGTATGCGTCAGATCATTTTCCTTATTATGTTGATGTTTCGTGGCACGATTAATTGGGTCCGCATCTCCTTATCAAAAGCATCAGAAAGGTGTGAAAAGCGGAACGTCCATGATTTTATATGTTATTATCCCTTCTGATATTTTCTGCGAGTATTTTGGCAAGTAAGATTCTCGAAACACATATTTGCATGGACGGCCCCCTTTTGCCCCCCCCTGACTTCCATAGGCAACGCATAAATTTCATTGACATAACCTTAAATCAAGACTATTCTTGTAGCAGAATGCATCATTATGTTGCTAATTGCGTCGACGATAGGAGATTATGATGGCCACTGTACCTTTAAGAATAGACCAAGACTTGGCGTTTCAAGCGGAGCGCGAGGCTAGAATTCAGAACAGATCAAAGACCAAACAGCTTGAGTACTGGGCAAAATTAGGCAAAGCCATTTCATCTAAATTAAATATTACAGATGCTTTTGCCGTGTCTCAAGGTATAAAAACGATTAAATTAGAGCTAACCCCAACTGTTCAATCGATTTCTATTGATTCAGACGCTATATTTAATGATCTCGAAAACGATAGGGCTAAAGGACTTCTTGCTAAAAATGTAACGTCTGCCAAGATATACTATGAGGCAAGCGTTGAACATCCTGGTTACCTTGATCGAGTAAATTCTATTACAAGAGACAGGCAGACGGGTTCGTTTGAACACGGTGAGTTTAAAGCGCTCTAATGGCTAATACAAGACAACTTTGGGTGTTAGCGGGTGGGAATGGTGCAGGCAAGTCTACATTCTACGATTTGTATCTTGCCAAATACGGCATCAAGTTTGTGAATGCAGATTTGATAGCTAAAGATATAG
>JAERRP010000060.1 GCA_016735415.1 Desulfobacterales bacterium
CGGGGGTCGGTGGACGGTACCGTATGATTAGATGCTGGTCTTTCAATCATAGGCGAGGTTGACGGCTGGATTAAGGGGACTAAAGTTTCCGAGTGGCGACAATCATTGACGTTGAAGTTCACCGAGAGGGCGGGGCGTCAGCCAGTCCTTTTCTTCAAGGACCTGCAATCGCTTGAGGGGGTTGCCGCATCAGCGGCCCCGGGTAAGTCGGCATCTCAACTGGCCTCGCAGTTTGCGGGTATCAAATCGGGAAGCATAAAAAAGCCTGCCAATTTCCCAGTATTGGCCACAGAGCCAACAAAGGAGGCTATTTCAAGACAGCGGTTTTACATGATGCCCATATTTCAAGCAGTGGAGATGTTCGAGGGTGTTAAGTTTCTGCAAATAGCATCCATTGACCCAGGTTCAGGTAAACTGCCGGACGACTTTGACTTGCGGACAGGTATCGTATTCGTGATCGATACCACCATTTCCATGAAGCCATATATTATTCGTACCCGGGAGGCCGTGCGCAAGATTTACGATGCCATTGATAAAGTCGGCCTGGCCGACAAGGTGGCGTTTGGACTGGTGGCCTTTCGCAGTAGCACCGAAAAGACACCAGCACTTGGATATGTGAGCAGGGTCCTGTCCGATTTTCGAGACGGTCGCGAACGCGCCCAGTTCGAACGTGCCCTGGCCGGCATGGAAGAAGCCAGGGTTTCGACCCATTCATTCAACGAGGATGCTTTTGCCGGCCTTAAAACAGCCCTTGAGGATTTGAACTGGGATCCATATCAGTCCCGGCTGATTTTCCTTATTTCAGATGCCGGTGCCATCCGTAACGACGACCCGTATTCCACCACAGGCATGAATGAGGCCGAGATGGCCGACATGGCCGAGGCCAAGGGTGTAAAGGTTTTTGCCTTACACCTTAAAACCCCTGCAGGCAAAAACCAGAAACCCAATAATCATACATTTGCCGAGAACCAATACAGGGTCTTGACCAGGCACTCTGATCCCACAATCGGAGATCTTTATGTGCCCATAGAAGCGAGCCAAACAGAAGCTGGAGTAAAAGGGTTCGGACGTGTGGTAGAAGGTGTAGCCGGGCAAATGGTGGGGTTAGGGCGGGCCACCGCCGGCGGTGAGCGCCTGCAGTTGCCTGCCCAGTTATCATCCGCTAAAGGCGATGCTGCCAAAGATGCGGTGGGCAAGGCAGCTATATTAGGGTATGCCATGCAGCTCGAATATTTAGGTCGCCGTGGCGGTGTCAGAGCGCCCGAGGTGGTCACCTCCTGGGTCTCGGACATGGACCTGGCACGACCGGATACGCCCACTTTCCAGGTAACTGTACTATTGACCAAAAATCAACTTAGCGATCTGCACCACCGTATGAAAGTGGTCCTTGACCAGGCGCAGAGAACCAAGCGAACTGGAGCCAGGGATTTTTTCCAGAGCATTTTATCGGCCGCCGCTCAGACATCGCGCGATCCTGCCAGATTCGCCAAGAGCCCCGATCAAAACCTGGGGCAGTTGGGCTTTCTTGCCGAGTTCCTTGATGATCTTCCTTACCGAAGTAGCATCATGCGGTTGACCGAAGACGATTGGTACCGGTTGAGCGTCGGTGAGCAGCAGGCTATTGTTGATGACTTAAAGTCCAAAATCAAGAGATATGAACAATATCACAACGACGTTTCAAACTGGGTAAGTTTCGGGGATGTTGACCCCGGGGACTCGGTCTATCGGGTGCCATTGAGCATGATGCCATGACCCGTAAGGAGAGTACTCTTGCTGCAATTCTAATTATGGCTTTCATCTGGCAGGGCTAAAGGGTCATAATGAGAATCGCTGATAATCTTTTCCGGACATAACATTCAGCCGGTTGACAAAAAAGAGACAACAATGCCGTCACCTGGAGCCAATGTGGCAAAAAACAGCCGCGTATTTCGCCTTGAGGAAGTGACTAAACACTGGGCAGGGGAACATGGCTTCGCCCTGACTGTGCCGGCGTTGACGATTTGCCAGGGGGAAAAAGTGGCCCCGGACGGGTTCTGCGACTGCGAAAAAAGACCTTTGCTTGACCTGCTGGCCATGGTAC
>JAERRP010000579.1 GCA_016735415.1 Desulfobacterales bacterium
GTCTGATCGGCTATGCGGCCGGCAACACGGCGGCCGGTGTCCTTGTCGGTGCGGCCGTAGGCGGCGTGGCCGGGGCTTTTATCGGCAACTACATGGACAAGCAGGTGGCCGAAATCGAACGGGACATTGCCGGTGCCAGGGTCGAACGCATTGGCGAGGGCATCAAGATCACCTTCGATTCCGGCATCCTGTTCGATGTGGACAAGGCCGACCTCAAATACGACTCCAAAAGCGAACTGGCCCAGCTTTCCACCATTCTGAACAAATACGAAGACACGAACATCCTGCTGGCCGGTCATACCGACGCCACCGGCGCGGCGGAGTACAACATGGGGCTTTCCCGTCGCCGCGCACAATCCGTGGCCAATTACCTGATGAGCCAGAATGTCAATCCGGTCCGTTTTGACGTTCAGGGTTTCGGCGAGGACGAACCGATCGCCGGTAACGACACCGTGGCCGGCCGGGCCCTGAACCGGCGCGTGGAAGTGGCCATCTGGGCCAACGACAAACTGAAAAAAGTGGCCGCGGAAAAAACCGGTTGATGGACCGGAAGGTCAGGGAGAAAATCGGGTCCCGGAGCGCCGGCCCTGAACGCCGCGCTGTTCGACCTGCGACCCCGGCATCGTGGGTTTCCATCCAGGCCTGTGCTTCGGCTACGGCGGTATCGCCGTGGTCGCGCTGGAAATCGGCACGCTTTTAAGCATTCAGGCCCCTATTCATTTCCGATCGCAAGTGTTATCAGAAACATCGAACGGAGGTGATCTGTTTATCGATACCACACAACAGGGAGATCACATGACAGACGTATATCAGCGCTTAGCCGCCCATCTGGACAATCTGCCGGCCGGTTACCCGGCCACTGAAACCGGCGTGGAGCGGCGCATCCTGAAACGCCTCTTTACGCCGGAGGAGGCCGCCATTGCCACCGCTCTGACCATGATGCCCGAACCGGCCGATGCCATCGCCGGCCGGCTCGGGCAGAACGCATCCGAACTGGCACCGGCCCTGGAGGACATGTCGCGCAAGGGCCTGATCTTTCGAATTTCCAAAGGCGCTCAACCTTTTTACATGGCGGCCCAGTTTGTGATCGGAATCTGGGAATATCACGTCAACGATCTGGATGAAGACCTGATTCGGGACATGAACGAATATATCCCCTATCTGATGAAAAAAGGCTGGACCAACCACAAAACCAAACAGTTGCGCGTCATCCCCGTGGGCCAGAGCGTCAATGCCGAAATGACGGTCACGCCTTATGAAGCGGCGGAAGCAATCATCCGCAAACAATCCAAAATCGTCGTGGCGCCCTGCATCTGCCGCCGTGAACACGCCATGCTGGGTGAGGGCTGCGATAAACCCCTGGAGGTCTGTCTGACGTTCGGGAGCGGCGCTTACTACTACGAGCAAAACGGGTTGGGGCGTTCCATTTCCCGGGAGGAGGCCCTCGGAATCCTTAAAACCGGCGAGGAGGCCGGCCTGGTCCTCCAGCCCTCCAACTCGCAGAAGCCGACCAACCTCTGCATGTGCTGCGGCTGCTGTTGCCAGGTGCTCAAAAACATGCGCACCCTGGACAAACCGGCCCTGGCCGTTCACACCAATTACTACGCCGAAGTGATTGCGGAGGACTGCACGGCTTGCGAGATCTGCGTGGAGCGCTGCCAGATGGATGCCATCACGGTCGATGACGTCGCCGCAGTGAATCGCGATCGCTGTATCGGCTGCGGATTATGCATTAGCGATTGCCCCACCGATGCCATGGTACTCAAACAGAAGGAGGCCGGTGACCAGTACGTGCCGCCCGGCAATACGGTGGAAACCTATATCAGCATCGCCAGCGAAAGAGGCAAAATATAAGGGCGCGCATAAAAATAAACGGATCTGAGATGGTGTCGGATTTTGTTTCGGAACCAAAGCGCATCGATGGTTTCACAGGGGTTGGAGGGGACGATTGACGCATCGCCGCAGCCAGACCAGTCGACAAGAACGATGGGGCCATTCATTTTTTCCGTGGCCCCGGCTTATTGCACCGCCTCGGCGCGCATGAGGTCGCGATCGTCAAAAACAAGGGCGGTGCGGTGGTCATCGTCGGAGTTGCGCAAAGCGATTACGGATTCTGCAATCTTGACGGCATAGAACCTGATCGGGAAAAAATTAGTTGTCCGCAGCGTCGCCACCAGGTCATCCATACCCCTGTCGATCGAAGCGGCGATTTTCCGGCCGCTGTAGGATTCTTCGCAGAGAAAAGCATAGTCTTCATCACGGAGCAGGGAAGCTTCCTTGTTGGCCAGGTTTTTATCAATGATCGCCATCTCCCGAACAGCAAAGCGATCATTGGTTTTATCGTGGGATATGACAAATTTTTGCAGCATGCAAATCCTCCTTGCGGGTTCCGGACCGGCTGGCATCAGCCGGTGCATTCAGCGTTGCGTCCAATAGCGCAGGGCGGGTTGATGGCCGGGATGGGTTCTCCCTCCCGCAATCCGCTCCAATATTAGAAATAGTCACGAAATCAGGGTCTTTAAGGGCCTCGGCAAGAAAGGGCCATATTCGGAGGCACTGGAAACGCCACGGGAAAGGGCAAATGCGATGACCGCGTTAAAACCGCGCATACCGACTGATTGTTGCTCTGGCCGTATTTAAAATGCTCAATCCGAAGGAGGCTGAGCCGCTTTCAAGCACCACGTCTAAAGTCTGCCGCCATCAGATTTTTTAAAACGGCTTGGTGGTTCGTTCTCCCTGACACCTTTAAATATTCTGACACCTTTAAATATTGCGCCCAGCATAGCCGGATCGACGGTGTTTTGTCAAATGCGGATCGAATGGATTGTTTCTTTTGGTGAGCGCCATGCAGCGACGCCAGGAGGCGAATCAGGACGGCCGTTGCGAGGTGACGGCGGCTATGGGCGCCGGGCGGCACGCATCAGGTCGAAGACAGATAGACCAGTTTGATCACAAGGGCGGCCCCCAGCCAGCAACCGGAGAAGACAACCGCCCACCAGGCGATGCGGGCCCAGCGGTGTGCAAGCCATTTCTTCTGAAGTATCAGACCCACGGCGATGACATGCATCGGAACCGGCAGACTCAACCCCAGGGCAAAAAGACCGTTGGCCCCGAGACCCGGCAGCAGCGCCGGGTATTGCGCCGCCAGCCCGCCGCTGGCGGTGTGGCAGATGACCCGGCCTAGCAGAAACAGCCCGACCAGTATTATTCCATTGGCGATCACCCGTATCAGCATAACCAAATCATAGCATTATCGGTCCGGCTTGAGAACCCGCCCTCCCGGCCGCCGGTCAATTTCTGGAATTTCAGCAGAAGGTGCTTATGATACCACCTGAAACACAAATGCCGCCATCGGCCTTGCCTTTTAACAAAAAAAGGAGTCCGTGCATGGACTATCATCTCAAAATCATTGAACCGGAAGCGGCTGAGGGAGCGCTCCAGAACACCTATGCGATCCTTCAGGAAATGTTCATTATGGTCCCCAAAATTTTCGTGGCCCAGAGCATCCGCCCCGACCTGCTGGAACCGATCGTGACCTATGTCAAACGCCTGATGGTGGAAGACCACGGCCTGCACCGCCGCACCAAGGAGTTGATTGCGGCTTATGTTTCCAAGCTCAATACCTGCGCCTACTGAGTAGACGCGCACAGCGCCATGGTCATGGCGCAAGGTTTTACAAGGGACGAGGTCCGGAGCATCATTGACGATATCGACCATTCACCCCTGATCGATGACCAAACCAGGCGTCTTCTCCGCTTTGCCGGGAAAATCACCCGCCAGGCATACAAGATAACCGCCGAGGACACCCGGGATCTCGAAACGGCCGGATGC
>JAERRP010000272.1 GCA_016735415.1 Desulfobacterales bacterium
GTTGAGGCCGGACGGGATTTGGTGGCGCGCAGCCGCTTACGTGCCGATATCGACCTGTCGGCCTGATGATGCCCGCCCAAGGGCCGGCGGCGCCCCGATTAAGGGTGGCCGCCGGGATCGGCTTTGCACGACGACAGGCTCAAACGTATTGCGGAAGGACTTATGCCCAAACTACTCCTGATCAATCCTGCCAGTGATAACGTGGTTTTAAGCAACATCAAAGCCACGACCTGGCCTCCGCTGAATTTGCCCTATATCGCCGCCGTAACACCGTCACGGTATACGATCGAGGTCATCGACGAGAACATCGAACCGTTCAGGTTTCGCCAAGCGGACCTGGTGGGCATAACCGCCATCACGTCTTCGGTTGCACGCGCTTACCAACTCGCAGGGGTTTACCGCAAAAAAGGTATCCCGACCGTTATAGGGGGAATCCATGCATCCATGATGCCGGACGAAGCACTCAAGTTTGTTGACAGCGTCGTCATCGGTGAAGCGGAGACGGTCTGGCCGCAGCTGATCCGGGATTTTGAAGCCGGCCGGCTGGAGAAGAAATATTTTGGGCAGTGGGTGGATCTTGACCGGCTGCCATTACCCAGAAGGGATATCCTCAAAAATTCTTTTTACAAATGGGGTAGCATCCAGACATCACGCGGCTGCCCCATGGATTGCACCTTCTGCTCGGTGACCGCTTTCAACGGACGACGGTTTCGAAGACGGCCGCTAGAGTCCGTGCTCACGGAATTAAAGCAAATCCCGCAGCGAATGGTTTTACTGGCGGATGACAATATCATCGGGCATGGCGACAAAGATAAAGACTGGGCCATGAAATTCTTCCGTGAAGTCCATGCCTTGCGGTTGAAAAAAAACTTTTTTGCCCAGGCATCGCTCCAAATTGGTGAAGATAGAAAATTATTGGCACTGGCCGCCAAGGCGGGACTCAGGATGGTCCTCATCGGGATGGAATCCGTTAACCCTGACAGCCTGCGCGCTTACAAGAAAGGCATTAACCTGAAGCTCCTTGAACATCAGCGCTACCCTGAACTCATCCGGCGTATTCGCCGTTCGGGAATAGCGGTGCTGGGGGCCTTCGTGCTGGGTGGCGATGACGATACACCGAAGGACTTTGCCGCCACGTACGACTTTATCCGGCGGAATCGCATCGACGTTATTCAAACCACCAAGCCGACACCGCTTCCCGGCACCAAATTGTGGGATCAGCTTGTGTCGGAAGGTCGTATCGTCGATATGGATTTCCCTCGGGCCTGGAAGGATTATCGTCTTTCACGGCTTGTTTTTAAGCCTCGGCAAATGACACGCAAAGATGTCTATAAGGGGTTTACCAAACTGCGTGCGGATTATTATCATCCCCTGGAAACGTTTCGCAGAACGCTCAGCACACTTGTGACGACGCGCAACCTGGTCACCACCCTGTTGGCCTACCGGGTTAACGCCTCTTACCGCAAAGCCTTTTACGAATCCGATCATTACCGCCGGTACGGCCGTTAAGGCGCGTGTCCGAATATCCGGTGGGCTCCCGGTCGGAGCGTTTTTGTGGCGACGACCCTGGAATCAAGCGGCGCATGCCCGCGAGGGACGGTGCCAGGCGAAGCGATCGGTGATGATGGACCGGTTTCGGGTCTCGGATGCACGTGCAAAGTGGTGGTCAGGAGGCGGGGTCAGGATGCGACCGATATTTTTTCATCGGCATGCTGCTTGCGGAAATAGGTCAGGAACGCGGCCACGATTCTTTCATCGAAGTGAATCCCGCTTTTTTCACGCAGGCGTTCGAGGGCCTGATGGGTGAACATGGGATTTCGATAGTGCCGTTCGGAAGTGATCGCTTCAAAAAAATCCGCAACGGCGATAATCTTGGCCCCCAGCGGAATCTGGTCGCCTTTCAAGCCTAACGGATACCCTGATCCATCGATTTTTTCGTGGTGGGCACCGGCAACGCGGGGGACTTCTGCAAAAATACCCTCAAAATTGATCTGCTCCAGTATTTCCCTGGATCGGACGACGTGTGTCTGAACGATTTTATATTCCAAGGGGGTCAGTTTGCCGGGCTTTTTGAGAATGGAATCGGGCACACCGATTTTGCCATAGTCATGCAGCAGGGCTGCCACCTGAATCATTCGACGGTATTCCGACGACATGCCCAACTCTTCGCAAATTCCCAGCGCGTACTCGGTAACTTTTTCCGAATGACCCGATGTCATGGGATCACGGGCATCGATGGTGGTCGCCATGACCTGCAGGATGGAGTTGAACTGGCGCTCTTTGGCCCTGAGCAATTGCGCATTGCGTATGCTGACACCAAGAATGGACGCAATTCCCATCAGCAAACTCATATCACTCTGAACCAGCGGGCGTTTGCCGGAAACATTGTCGACCGCCAGAATTCCGATGGATTCGCCATCGCTGATGATGGGGCAGCAGATAAAAGACCTGGCCCCCGTGGTGCGCGCAAATTCACGACTGCGGGGCGATAGAGCTTCTTCAATGTCATTGATATTGTTTACGAGATAGGGCTTTTGTTTACGGAAGGAAACGACAAAAATGCCTTTGGATTCAGGGTTGTCCAAACGAAAATTAATTTTCCTGATCGCGTCCAGAAGCTTGTCGGAATAACCGTAGCCCACACGATATTCCAGCATGGTCTGGCTGTTGTTGGCCAGCAGAATAACACCGCGGTCGTAATCCAGCCGGATCTCGAAAATGCGGATGACTTCATTTAAAATCTCGGAGGTGTTGGTTTTCTTGGTGATGGCCAAGCCGATTTCATTGGTTAACAGACTGTTGTTATAGTTGAGGTTGATCTGGTCCACGAGGGTTTCCGTGGAATTACGCAGGTTGTTGAGGGTGGTTTTGAGTTCATTTTTCTCAAGTGTTTCAGCACACAGGGACAAAAGGAAAAAAACCAGAAGCGCGAATGGCAGCAGGATCGTCATCGCCGCATGACTGTCATAAGTGAATGTCGCCAGGATAACGCTTGCCAGGATGAGTACTAAAAAGTTGCGAACCCGCTTGATGAGGGCCGAAGGCGTCTTTTCCCATGAAATCAGATAACGGCAGCATTGACCGCCTTGGAAGACGCACTCCGGGTGTTCGATGACGGGAAGGCGGTTGCTGAAGGACATGGTGACGGATTCGAAAAAACCAATCCGATTCTCGCACTGGAAGGGCTGTTCCTTAACATCCTCCTGGAAGTTTACCTCGATTTCGACTTTGTTGGGGGCCAGGGGACGCGATTTGAACGTGCTCGATCGCGTCATGTTGGAGGCCATTTTGCCGATAAGTTCATAGGCCCGGGTCGGATCCAGCATGCCCAGCACATATTGACGGATGATTCCTAAAGATTCCGGGGCCGCGGAAAACCGTCCGGCTTCCCTGGCGATACTCTCATTGCCGGTCAGCTGGGACAGTCTTTCGTGGAAGCGATTGATTTGATGCTGGGTAAACCAGTGGCCCTGGTCAGCAATTTCATACGATGTAATACCGGCGTACTTGAGAAGCGCGCCGATCTCGATATGGCGATAGCGCTTTTTGATCAGCTTGACGTAGTTATCGATGATCCGGCTGTTGTAGAGCGGAACGTGGTGCATCTGGGCGGATTCCGGCCTGGTGATGTGGGTCGCGTTTGGTATGACCCCGGTCGTGCATTCATCCATAATCGGATCGAGCCCGACGGCCTGACGCCTGCCGATACTAAATGAAAATGGATTCAACATCAGTTGCGCGCCAGTTTGAACATTTTTTCCAGAAAACCGAAATACTTATCGGAATAGCGGGTGTTCAGAATCCAGAGACAGTAGTTTTTCTCAACCGCCATGCCGGTCTGTTCGGCGAATTGCGCCGGATACAAAAGCACCGGCATATCCGGGCTCAATTGGTATTGCTTGAATAAAAACCGCAGTGTTCTTTCAAGCGTTTCACGGCTCAGGTGGCGTTGGTCGGCTAAAAACACTTTGACGCAATTGGTGAGATCCGACAGATTCAGTCCGATGTCGGTACGATGGATTACAATGCAGCCGTGAATGCGATTATCCCGGCGCAGGCTCAGCAGAAGGCGTTCCTTTTCAAAACCGTACTTGTGATATTCATCGATAAGCCCGTGAGAAGTAAACATCTGGGGGTCCAGATCGAGACAGTCGAGCATCAGGCCGCCGCTATGATGCCGGAACCAGTGCTCCAATTCCTGGACATCGCCCGCATCGCAGGGCATGAGTTCCCATCCGGCGGGCAGGTCCGAATCCTGGTCCCCGCGGGTATCCAAGTGGAAGTAGGCGAAGTCATCCAGAGAGCAGCAGTCGCGATCGTTGGCGTAGCGCGCAAAACCACCGAACACGCTGTCGGGAAAATTGTTTTCGGGCCGGAAATAGCACATGAGGTATTTCATGTGCATGGAATAGAGCCGGTGGGAGTCATAGGTGAAACAGCCAATCTGGTTGAGGACGGTAAGACCGGCGCGCACCATCGAGCGTTTCCGGGCGGCATGATGGTGGATCAGCCAGGCGTTTTCATACAAACGCA
This sequence comes from Desulfobacterales bacterium, assembly GCA_016735415.1. Next base: position 4,534 of record JAERRP010000272.1, read on the forward strand.
CCATGCTCATGTGGGCCATGATGCGTCCCTGGTGCTGGTAGATGAAGTTCCGTGCGATGGTGGGGTTCTGGGTGTAGAGTTTCCAGTAAGTCTCTTTGATCTTTTCCTTGTTGGCCTGGATGTAGGCATACTTTTTGGGGTAGATGAACCCGGTTTCAAAGAAGAAATCCCAGAGGGCTTCCATTTCGACACGCGTGTTGATGTAGGCATTCTGGTTTTCGGCCTGATGCAGCAGGGACAAAAGTTTCAGGTGGTCGTTGCTTTCCATGTCGATGATGGCCAGGCCGTTAACAATATTGCCACCGTCGTTCTCATCTTCTTTGAGGTTGCGGTACAAAACCTGGGCTTTTAACCGCAACACGAGGCTGTCGGCGAAGAGGAGCTCGACCTCGTTCAACATCATGCCGGGCAGCAGCAGCGAATGGCCGACCCCTTCAATGACTGAAAGACCTGACCCGGAAAGATCGAGCACCTTTAAGTTGACGACCTGCCGGGTAAGCGGGTGCCGGAACACAATATTGGGGGCCGGTTTCAGTTCGAGCCGTTTGCTGCGGTAGACTTTGGCGTTGTACCGCTGGATCGATCTGATCTTCGGCTCCAGCACAAATTGCCGCACAAGGCGGCCATTGTCATTTTTCAGAATGGTGAAGTCGCCTGCAAAAACGAGTTCGTTGCCATCATAAACGATGAGATTGAGGGGTTTGTCGTGGTCCAGGCATTGAAAGGTCTGCGGCGGCGAAATGGTTAACGCGATTCGGAACGCGCTGGTACTGAATTCGAGCATTTCACCCCGAAAGAGCATGCTGTTCTGGATGATCTGGATGGGGATGCGGGCACAGGCGAAACGGGCTTCGCGACGGTTGGCCACCTCCCAGCATTTTTTCGGCAGCTCGACCGCGAGTCCCTTTTCATCCATCCACAGGGGATGCGGCTTAACTTCCAGCGCATGGCGCCCGTCGTTTACGAAAAGGGACGTAAACCGGTAGTTCTCAAGAACGGAGGCGATATGCTCGGGTTCCGTCCAGCGGCATTCCAGGCGTTTGTCCTTGCAGGGCAGGGGTTTGGCGCTGCAGATCTTGGTCTGCTCGAAACGGCGGTGGGTGAGTACCACCTGGATGGTGCCGTTTTGGAAATTGATGTAGTTCAGCTTGTTGATCAGATACGAACGGCTGAAGGATGAACGCTGCGGTTTGATGTCCGGCGGGTTTTCCTCCGGGGGTTCCGTCTTCGTTTTGTGAGGGTCGTCAGCCGTTTCAATTTGGGTCGCAATTTCGTGGGTATTGCGGTAAGCCCGCTCCATCATCTAACCCTTTCATTCAACCGGTAGATCAGCGCGATCTCGAGTCCATTTTACAGCAGCCCCCGATCTCGAGTCCATTTTACAGCAGCCCCGTTGCGTCGATGAAATGCAGGCAGCATTTCTCCCACTATCTTGTAACAATAGCATAGAAAACCCGTGGATTCAACCGGGATGTCCTCGTGACCTCTTGATTTTGTTTGGAAAACAGCCGTCGTCAAGGTGAAAACCCCTCTTGTTGTGGCGATGCCGCTTCTGTAACACCATATGTGGTGAACCACTTATGCCAATAAAACCCTAAAGATAAAAAGATTCGGTGTCTGTTTTGCGGGGAGGAAAATCAGGGTTCGGATCCAGTCGAAAGACAGGGCTGGTTTTGTCCTGGGTGGCAGTCGTAATCGGGATGGGAAACGCGGCCAGGGCCTCTTGCACGGTTTTGTAAGCCACTTGGGGTGAATTGTTGGTTTCGCTCAGATGACCCAATACGATCTGGCGCAGGTTCCGATGGGCGAGCTTACGCAGGAGGGTGCCGGTCTCGGTGTTGGAGAGATGACCATGGCGGCTTCGGATGCGCTGTTTCAAATGCCAGGGGTAAGGGCCTGCGGCCAGCATGTCGGTGTCATGGTTGGCTTCGACGAACAGCAGATCACAACCCCTGAGGCGTTCTTCCACCAATCCGGTTGCAATTCCCAGATCGGTGGCCATCCCGATGCGCGATCCATTGTGGCTGAAGGTAAATCCAACGGGATCGACGGCGTCATGTGAAAGCGCGAAGGGATGAACACGGAAATTCGCAAGGGTAAAATCCGTTCCGGGCTGGAAGTAATGGCAGGCCGGCAGGCGCCCGATGATCTCCCGGGAGGCCTGATGGGTTGGCGCCGTCATATAGACAGGCAGGTTGAATCGTCGGGCCAGCACACCGACGCCGCGGATATGATCGGAATGTTCGTGGGTAACGAGAATGGCCGTCAAATGATGGGGGTTGAGATTTTGCTGCTGAAACCGCCTTTCGATTTCACGGCCGGAAAGTCCGGCATCAATCAAAAGCGCACAGTCGCCTGATGCCAGATAGACGGAATTGCCACGGCTGCAGCTGGCCAGGACACAAAGGGATATCGCATTGTCGTCTCCGGTTGTGGCGCGGGTGTCGGCCCCGTGAGCGGTCTGGTGTGATTTTGGCATGCGTTTATGCCATTCTATCGAACGCCCGTATGGCCGAAGCCACCGGCGTCGCGGGCTGTAGAATCCAGAGATTCCACGATTTGAAGCTGGACGCGGCAGACTTTCTGAATCACCATCTGGGCGATGCGATCACCGCGGTTGACCGTGTAGGGCGCGTCCCCCAGATTGATCAGGGCAATCTTGACTTCACCGCGATAGTCGGCGTCGATCGTGCCGGGCGAATTGATCAGGCCGATGCCATGCTTGACGGCCAGTCCGCTACGCGGACGGATTTGGGCCTCAAAGCCTTCGGGCAGCGCCATGGCGAAGCCGGTCGGAATCAGCGCGATGGCACCACGTGCGATGGTGACAGGATTTTGAACAGCGGCATGCAAATCCATTCCGGCCGCCTGGGGGGTCATGTAGCGGGGCAGCGGGATGTCGTCATCTTCAACGGCGCGCACCCGCTGAAAGGCAATGGTCGGCAAGCTGGGCGAAGTCGACATGTGATCGTAAACCCTTAAGGGCTATCATCGAACGAGGGCCTGAAACGCATCCCTATCGGAAAGCGGGCCCAGAACCGTCAGTACGAACTGATCGTTGCGGAAAAGAGCTCCGGCCAGGGCGGTAATGTCATCGGCCTTGACCGCCTCGATCCGTTCCACCACGGCAGCGAGGGGTATATGGCGCCCGAAATTGATTTCGCCCTGGGCCAGGCGCACCATCTGGTTGTCGTTATTTTCGGAGGCCAGTAACATGCTGCCCTTGGTATACTCTTTGGCAGCCCGCAATTCCGTCGGTTGGACCATCTCATTTTTGAGGCGGCGAAGGCCCGCCACGATCAGCGCCGTGACCTCCTGCGCCTTGGATGGGTCCACACCGGCATAAGCGCCAAACATGCCGGTATCTTCAAATGAGCTGATATATGAGTAGACCGAATAGGCCAGAGCGTGCTTTTCACGGATTTCCTGAAAAAGGCGGGAGCTCATATTCCCGCCGAAGATTGTATTCATCAACGAAAAGGCGTAACGGCGCGGATCCGTGGTGGCGATGCCCGGGGCAGAGAGGCAGATATGGGCCTGCTCCAGCTGGCGGTGGCAGACATCCACCAGGGGGCCTGGTTCGGGGGTCACGCGCTCGGGAAATTCGTTGCCCGGCCTGATGCTTTCGAAGGTTGGGCTGATCAGATCGACCAGCGCCTGGTGATCGACACAGCCGGCCGCGGCGACCACAATGCGGTCAGGCTGGTAGCAGGGCTGGAAGAAACCGCGCACGGCCTCGGCATTGAACCGGACGATATTTTCGGGCGATCCCAGGATGGAGCGGCCCAGCGGGTTGTCGCCCCAGAAATTGCGGCCGCTGAGAATGTGGACGTACTCTTCGGGGCTGTCTTCCACCATCCCGATTTCCTGAAGAATAATCGGTCGCTCGCGTTCCACTTCCCTGGCATCGAAAACCGAATTCAGGAAGATGTCGGTGAGGATATCGACCATGGTGGCCAGATGCGTTTCCAGGACCCGGGCATGGTAACAGGTGTTTTCCATGGCGGTGAAGGCATTGGTCTGGCCACCGATCGCATCGAATTCCTTGGCGATCTGGTAAGCACTGCGCTTCTGTGTGCCTTTGAAGATCATGTGCTCGATGAGGTGGGAAAGGCCGTTTTCTCTCCGGGCCTCATCGCGCGCACCGACATTGACCCACACCCCCATGGAGACGGAATTCACATGGGGCATCCGCTTGGTCAGGATTTTGATGCCGTTGGGCAGAACCGTCTTACTTACGGCGTTGGTCATGGGAACGCTTGCCTTCCTCTTCGAGAATCGCTTTGTGGCTCAGCCGAATTTTACCGTCCCGGTTGATTTCAAGTACCTTGACGCGCAGTTGGTCCCCTTCCTTGACGATATCGGAAACTTTATTGACCCGGTGAGTGGCCAGTTGCGAGATATGGCAGAGACCGTCGGTGCCGGGCATAATCTGAACAAAGGCGCCGAAATCCATTACCTTGACGACCGTGCCTTCGTAGATCTTGCCGATCTCGGGGTCCTGGGTGATTTCTTCGATCATCTTGAGGGCGGCGTCACCGTCTTCCTTGGATACGGCCGCGATTTTGACCAGTCCGGAGTCATCGATTTCCACGCGGGTATTGGTTCCGGTCTGAATCGCCCGGATGGTTTTACCCCCGGGGCCGATGATTTCACGGATTTTATCGGGATGCACTTGCACGGTCATGATAGCCGGCGCGTAAGGCGATATTTTTTCGCGGGGCTCCTCAATGGCCGCACGCATCTTGTCCAGGATATGAAGCCGGCCGCGGCGGGCCTGTTCAAGCGCCTTTTCCATAATGTCGCGGGGCAGCTCGAGAATTTTGATATCCATCTGGAGGGCGGTCACGCCTTCGACCGTACCGGCCACCTTGAAATCCATATCGCCGGTGTGGTCTTCGTCCCCCAGAATATCGGTCAGGATGGCGATTTGTTCATCTTCCTTGACGAGCCCCATGGCAATGCCGGCCACCGGGGCCTTGATCGGCACACCGCCGTCCATCAGGGCCATGGTGCCGGCGCAAACCGTTCCCATGGAGGATGATCCGTTGGATTCGAGCACTTCGGAGACCAGGCGGATGGTGTAGTCGAAGTCTTCCTTGTCCGGCAGAATCTTTTCCAGCGCCCGGGTGGAAAGCCCGCCATGGCCGATATCACGCCGGCTGGGCCCGCCGACGCGCCGGACTTCGCCGACCGAGAACGGTGGGAAATTGTAGTGCAGCATGAACGGGCGGAATTCTTCTCCGCTGAGGGTCTCAACCCGCTGTTCATCCTGACCGGATCCCAGGGTCAGGACCCCCAGGACCTGGGTTTCGCCCCGGGTGAACAGAGCACTGCCGTGGGGTCGTGGGAGTATGCCCACCTCGCAATTGATCGGGCGGACCTCATCGAACTGGCGCCCGTCAAGCCGGCGCCCTTCTTTGAGGATGAGCTGGCGGCAGATCTTTTTCTGAAGATCGCCCAGGGCCTCAAAAACTTCCCCCTTACGTTCAGCCCAATCTTGGTCCAATTCTTCGAGTACGGCCTGTTTGACAGCCCGCAGGGCCTTGCTGCGCGCGACTTTGGTGGGAACAAGGACCGCTTCACGCAGACGGTCAGCAGCGCGGGTTTCGATCAGGCTTACCAGTTCGGCGTCTTTTTCGGGGATGACGAACTCACGTTTGGCCTGGCCGCACTCCGCCTTAAGCGCCATCTGCATTTCGATGATCGGCTGCATGGCCTGATGGCCGAAAAAAATCGCTTCGAGCATGTCATCTTCGCTGACAACGTTACTTCCCCCTTCAACCATAACGATGCCCGTACGCGACCCGGCCACAATGATGTTGATATCGCTGTTTTCGCAATCACTCAGCGGAGGATTGACCCGCAATTCGCCGTCAATCCGCCCCACGCGGACAGAGGCGATGGGTCCGGCAAAGGGGATGTCCGATATCCCCAGGGAGGCCGATGCCCCGATCATGGCCAGGATGTCGGGATCATTCTCCTGGTCCATTGACAGGACGGTGGCAATCACCTGGGTTTCATAGCGGTAGCCCTTGGGAAAGAGAGGGCGGATGGGACGATCGATCAGGCGGGCCGTAAGGGTTTCCTTTTCGCTGGGGCGCCCGATTTCACGGCGAAAATAGTTGCCGGGAATGCGTCCGGCAGCGTAGATTTTTTCCTGATAGTCCACCGTCAGCGGAAGAAAATCCACCGGCCGCTTTTCCCGGGCCGAAACTGCTGAGACGAGCACGATGGTCTCGCCGTACTGAACCAGAACCGAACCGGAGGCCTGTTTGGCCAGCTTCCCGCTCTGAATAGAAAGGGTTTTCCCCCCGATTTCTGCTTTAAATTGTTTTTCCATTGTGTTTCCTTCCGATTGAACGGCCAGGCCGCGATGTAGCGGGCGGGCGGTGTCTCAATCGTGATGGCCGTAGCCATAACAGGGCAACATCCGAAGGCATCGGATCTTGCGATTTGGTTTATCCGCCGTCGGAGGCGGCTGCGGCCGGGAAAAATGATTCCGTCGGGCCGCCATCGGCCGTTGGGCAGGGCGTTACCTGCGCAGGCCGAGGGTTTCAATGATCGAGCGATAGCGAGTGATGTCCTTGCTTTTGACATAGTTGAGCAGGCGGCGGCGGCGCCCGACCAGCATCAGCAACCCGCGGCGCGAATGGTGGTCTTTTTTATGGACCTTCAGGTGCTCGGTCAGATAAGTAATCCGGTGCGTCAGCAAAGCGGCCTGGACTTCGGGCGAACCGGTATCCGAAGCGTGCAGTTTGTGCTGATCGATGAGTCTTTTTTTATCTTCAGTTGTCAATACCACGATCTGTTTTCCTCCTCTATTTGAAAAAGTGTTCCTTACCGCTAATGGATTCAAATCGTTTAACACCCCTGCCAGGGGTTAACCAACCCCCAACATAAGTCCAATTGGCCGGATGCGATCGGTGCGGATGGTAAAAAACCAGTCCGACTGGGGGGCTCTTCATCTGCCGGCCGGGCGCCTTAGGGACCCTGCTTCTACCGGCCGGGGTGGAATTTGTCCTTCCGTTTGATGCAATCGGCTTTTCAAAATTGTCGGGGCCGACGTTCAAAGGCCATCGGCATTGGGCCGGTGCCGATTTTCAGGCCGCGTTCGTTTGGGGAAATACGCAGCAATAGTGATACATCTGTTCGTGCGGCTGAAACGTCACAACCGCCAACAACCGCTCTTGGGAATCGATGATTTTATAGTACGGGCCGTCATCACGGCCCTTCAAGTCTGCCTGTTGTGATTCAGGCGGCGGCAAGTCGCCTGTTGCCAGCCGCATGCCGTTGCTAATTTTTCGAACGGCCGCCCCATCGGCAACGAGTGTCGGCATGCCGGGCAGCGCCGCCACGGGCGAAATAAGCCGGTTCCCAAGCCGGCCTTGTCGCACCCGTGTTTCCAGTTCATCCAGGCTTATGGCCGCCTCCAGACCGAAACCGCTGCTGTATGTGCGCCGCAGACGGCTCAAATGTCCACCGCAGCCCAGTTCACGGCCGATATCGGCGCACAGGCTACGAATGTAAGTGCCCGCCGAGCAGGAGACTTGAAAACGGACTTGGGGCAATTCAACCGCCTCGATTTGCAGGGCGGTGATATGAACCCGGCGGGCCGGCTTCTGAACCGGTTGTCCGCGCCGCGCCAGTTTATACAGCGGCACGCCCTTGTGCTTGAGGGCCGAATAGACCGGCGGTGCCTGATCGATAAGGCCCTCGAAACGGCGGAAGGTATCCGCAATACAGTTTTCAATTCCGGCGTCTACAGGCCGTCGTTCAACGATATTGCCCGTAGCATCCTGGGTATCTGTTTCAATTCCCAGATGCAAGACCGCCGTGTAGGCTTTTTCGCCCGCCAACAGGAAGCGGCCGAGCCGTGTGGCCTGGTTGAGCATGCAGACCAGAACACCGGTGGCAAATGGGTCCAGGGTGCCGGCATGGCCCGCTTTACGGGCACCGAGCAGCCCTTTGATCCGGCCGACCGCCTGGGCGGATGACCAGCCCTCAGGCTTGTCCAGCACCAGAAGGCCGCTCTGCCGGAGGCGCCTTATTTCCGTTTCAGAGCTTGCTTGCAATCGTATACATCAGGCCCTTCAATTCGGTCAGCGACGCATCGACACCAAACCCGGCCGCATTGAAATGGCCGCCCCCTTCAAAGGAAGCGGCAATGCGGGCCACATCGACCGTGCCGTCGGATCGCAGGCTGACATGGTAACGCTTGGGCCCCTTGGCCGGCGTGGTATGGCCGTTGGTGTTTTCCATGATCAGGGCCGCGACCTGTACGTCTTCGATCCGTTTGGCATAATGGATCATGCCGTCGACATCTTCGGGCTGCGTGCCGGTTTCGTCAAACATGGCACGGGTCAGGGTCATGAGTGACAGTTTGCCGTTGGGCGAAATTTCAATTGAATCCAGGGCCATATTCAGCAGTTTGATGCGTCCGAGGGAATAGGTGCCGTAAACATGCTGGGCCACGGCATAGGGATCCACCCCATATCCGACCATTTCAGCGCAGATATCGAAAGCCTGGCGGTTGGTATTGGCGAAACGAAACGAGCCCGTATCCGTCAAAATGCCGGTATATATTGAAGTGGCCACGGCGCTGTCAATCGTAATTTCCATTTGTTTTAAAAGCCGGTAAACGATTTCGGTCGAAGAACTGGCCGCCGGATCGATCAACTGGTGGTGTCCGAATCCGGTATTGGTAACATGATGATCGATGTTGATGACCCGCCGGTTTTGGCGGATCTGTGCCGCAACGCGGCCGACCCGTTCCAGATCACCGCAGTCCAGAACAACGACCGTTTCGTATTCGAACGGTGACGGCACCTCACGTTCGACCTGATCAATACCCGGTAGAAACCGATAAACCGCCGGTATCGGGCTTTCGTTGAACATGGTGATTTTCCGGCCGTTGGCTTTCAAGGCCAAGCCCATGGCCAGCAAAGCACCGAGGGCATCGCCGTCGGGGTTGACGTGGGTGACCGCAAAAAGCGTTGCGCTATTCTTCAGATGGGTTATGAGGTTTTTCATTCTTATCACCGATTGTTTTCAAGATGGTATCGATGCGTGCGCCATATTCCAGTGAATCGTCATGGTAAAATCGAATCTCCGGCATGTAGCGCAGGCCGAGACAGCCGGCCAGGTTGCGCTTGATAAACGACCGGGCTTTCTGGAAGCCGGCCACGGCGTCGGCCACGGCGCGGTCACCCCCGGACGTGCTGAAATAGATCTTGGCCAGCCTGAGATCCGGGGACAGATCAACCTCCGTGATCGTCACCGTCCTGAGGCGGGGGTCTCGGATTTTTTTATTTAAAAGTTCGGCCAGGGTATTATGGATATGGCGACTCACCCGCACCGAGCGTGCAAAAGTCTTCATGCGTTGAATAGTTCCATTTCCGAGTCGATAACTTCGGCCAAACCCAAATCCTCAGCCATGTTAAACAGCTTATCGACTTTGGAATTGATCACAGCGCGGTTATTTCCGACCATCGCAAAACCAATTTCGGCCCGCTGGTAAATGTCGTTGGCGCCCACTTCAGCAACGGAGGCATTGAAGTTGTTACGCAAACGGGCGATGATCGCCTTGACCACCTTTCTTTTGCTTTTCAACGATCGGCAGTCGTGAATTCGGTATATGATGCGGCCCAGTCCTACCACCATAAAGCCATCCCGAGCTAATCGATTTCCGGACGAATCTCTTCCAGATAGTAGCATTCAATGACATCGCCGACTTTGATGTCATTGAAATTTTCGATACCGATACCGCACTCGTAACCACTCTGGACGTCCTTGGCATCATCTTTAAATCGGCGCAGGGAAGAATTGCGGCCTTCGTAATGAACCACGCCGTCGCGAAGCAGCCGCATCAGCCGACCGCGTTCAATCCGGCCATCCGTAACATAGCAGCCGGCAATGGCCCCGACTTTGGGAATATGGAAAACCTGGCGCACATCGGCGCGTCCCAGAACCCGTTCTTCAAAGGTCGACTCCATCATGCCGGCGATGGCGTTTTTGATTTCCTTGATGACTTCATAGATGACGTTATAGTAACGCATATCCACGTTTTCTTCCGTGGCCATGACCTGCACCTTGGGTGTCGGGCGAACATTGAATCCGATAATAATCGCGTTGGAAACCGACGCCAGGGAGACGTCAGACTCCGTAATGGTGCCGGTAGCCGAGTGAATAATACGAATTTTGACCTCTTCGTTGGAAAGCTTGGTCAGAGAATCCCGCAAGGCTTCCATGGAACCATCGACATCCGCCTTGATGATCAGATTGAGGTTTTTGACCTCGCCTTCCTTTATTTGTTCGAACAGGTTTTCCAAACTCAGGCGGTTGGATTTGGCCAATTCCTTGACCCGCTGCTTCTGACCCCGGTGTATACTGACCTGCTTGGCATTCTTTTCATCCTTAAGCACGAGAAGTTCATCACCGGCAACAGGGACGCCGGACAACCCCAGGACTTCGACCGGGACGGAAGGTCCGGCCGCGCTGATCGGCTGGCCCATGTCATTCAGCATGGCCCGCACTTTACCGTAGTGAATACCGCAGACCACCGGATCGCCGTTTCTGAGAGTGCCTTCCTTCACCAGGACGGTTGCCACGGCGCCGCGCCCCGAGTCGAGCTTGGCTTCGACCACATGGCCATAGGCGAGTTTGTCCGCATTGGCTTTGAGTTCCAGCATTTCGGACTGGAGCAGAATCATCTCCAGGAGTTCCTCAATGCCGGTCTTCTCCTTGGCGGATACATGCACAAAAATCGTATCACCGCCCCAATCCTCGGATGCCAGGCCGTTTTCGGCTAACTCGCGCATAACGCGCTCAGGGTCGGCACCGGCTTTATCGATCTTGTTGACGGCCACGATGATCGGAACTTCAGAGGCCCGGGAATGGTTGATGGCTTCAAGGGTTTGAGGCATGACCCCATCGTCGGCGGCCACCACCAGAATAACGATGTCGGTCACCTTGGCCCCCCTGGAACGCATGGCCGTAAAGGCCTCGTGGCCGGGTGTGTCCAGAAAGGTAATTGGCCCCCTGGAGGTCAAAACGCTATAAGCGCCGATGTGTTGGGTAATACCGCCGGCTTCCGATTCGGTTACATTGCTTTGGCGGATAACATCCAGAAGGGAAGTCTTACCGTGGTCGACGTGGCCCATGATGGTGACAACCGGGGGCCGTTCAGCCAGTTTTTCGGGATCGTCTTGCTCCACTTTTAAAAACGTTTCCTCCTCAAAAGCCGCCTTTTCGATTTCATAATCAAACTCCACCGCGACTAGGGAAGCGGTTTCAAAATCAAGGCTCTGGTTAACGGTTGCCATCACGCCCATACCCATCAATTGCTTGATGATTTCGCTGGCTTTGATGCCCATGCGCTTGGCCAGTTCGGCCAGGATAATCGCTTCGTCCACTTTAACGCGCCGCTTGATGGCCTTGGCCGTCGTAATCTGAGTTTTCAGGGTCGTTGCGGATCTGACGCGGGCATCTTTGCGATGCCTGCGTGACCGGGGTTTGCGGTCGTAGAGATCGGCGCCTTCGACCACCGCCTTTTTGCGAAAGGAAATCTTCTTTTTGAAAAACTTGCGGTCCAGATCATCTTCGGTCTTTTTCTTCCGCTTTTTCTTTCTAGAGTCAGCCAACGCCTGGGACGGTTGATCAGATCCATCCTCCACGGCTGCGGCGGCACCGGGGCGAGGGCGTGCCCTGGGTTTTTCGACCGGTTTGGGCGGCAGTTTGATAATCTTGGCGGCCGCATTTTTTTTGGCTACTTTGGCGGTTGGTTTTTCAGCCGGTTTCTTGACCGGCGTCCCGGCCGGCATGTCGATTTCAGCCTCCCCAGCTTCGGCGGAACGGCTGTCTTCAGGCTGGTCGGGAGAGACTTGGCGGAGCGTTTCCTTATCAGCCGTTTGCACTGCGACCCCGTCGACGACGGCCTCGCTTTCCGAGGCCGGTGGTACGTCTTCGGCTTCAGAGGGACGGGAAGGCGCTGAAATGATTTTGGCCGCGGGTACATCCACGTCAGAACGTTTGCGGGCTCCCGTAGCAGCAGGAGTGGCCCGGGCATCCACCTTTTCCGGCTCGACCGCAGGGGTATCGGCCGCGGCTTCGACCCCATCCGCATCTTCAGGTTCAGCCGCAACCGCTTCGATTTCTTCTGCGGGTGGCTCGGCTACTTTTCGGCGACGACGGCGGATAACCGTCGGTTTGATGCGCGTTTCTTCGATCTGTTCGGCCTGCTTGCCGAATAAGGTTTCTTTGACTTGCACGACGGCATCATCGTCTATAGAACTCATATGGCTCTTCACGGTAAGGCCGATCTGACTCATTTGGTCGATCAGGACTTTGTTGGTCATGTTCAGGTCCCGGGCAAGTTCATATACCCTGATCTTCGCCATTCTTTCCCCCTAAGATAGACTATCAAACTCAATTATGATAGTCGCTGCATCAACGTGTGCTTTAAACGAGGTAGACTATTCACCTTTAACGCTACGGTCGTTGGTTTCATCGGCGCCTTCGTCGTCCGGCCTCGGCGCTTCGCTGGTGGCTTCTTCGATTTCTTCATCTGAGTCAACCGTTTCAGGCGCAACGTTTTCCGGAAGGTCTTCCAGAGCGCCCTCGGCCTCGGAGGGTTGTTCCCCCGTTTGCATTTCGCCGGTTTCCTGATCTTCTTGGGCGGCCTTATTTTCTTCTTCCGCATCCAGAACGGCCTCTTGGGCAGCTTCAGGCGCAGCGTTCTCCGGAGGGTCTTCCAGAGCGCCCTCGGTGTCGGGGGATGGTTCCCCCGTTTGCATTTCGCCGGTTTCCTGATTTTCTTCTTC
>JAERRP010000450.1 GCA_016735415.1 Desulfobacterales bacterium
CCACACGCATAAGTACTACACACATAAGTAATACACACATAAGTACCACACATATAAGTACTACACAGATAAGTGTCACACACAAAAGAACCACATGCATAAGTACTACACACATAAGTACCACACACATAATGCAACAACGGATGGCTCATTAATAATTATGCCCTTACCTTTTAGCAAGACTAGAGTATTTGCAGTTCCAAGGTCAATACTCATATGCTAAAGCTCCAGTACGGCAAGGAGACCACCAGCATCTGCCCTTACTGTGCCGTGGGATGCGGCCTCATTGTTCATACCAGCCAAAAGGGAGACGGCCGCGTCATGAACATCGAGGGCGACCCTGACCATGTGATCAACCGGGGGTCCCTGTGCTCCAAGGGAGCGGCGTTGTCCCAGTTGGTGGAAAACGATACCCGCCTGACCGAACCCCTGTACCGCGCGCCTTATTCCAAAGACTGGAAAAAAGTTTCATGGCAATGGGCTTTGGATCAGATCGCGGCGCGTGTTAAAAAAACCCGGGACGAAGATTTTGAAACCAAAAACGCCGCCGGTCAAGTGGTCAACCGGACCACGGCCATCGCCTCGGTGGGCAGTGCGGCCCTGGACAACGAAGAATGCTGGATCTACCAGGCCCTGATGCGCTCGCTGGGCGTAGTCTACATCGAACATCAGGCTCGTATCTGACATAGCGCCACAGTTGCGGCTCTGGCAGAGTCGTTCGGACGCGGCGCGATGACGAATCACTGGATCGATATCAAGAACAGTGACTGCATTCTGATCATGGGCAGCAATGCTGCCGAAAACCATCCCATTTCGTTCAAATACGTCACCGAGGCCATGCTGAAGGGCGCCAAGCTGATCAGCGTGGATCCCCGCTTTACCCGCACGTCCTCCAAGGCGGATATTTACGCCCCCATCCGTTCGGGGACGGACATCGCCTTTCTGGGCGGCATGATCAAGTACATCCTAGACAACGATCTGTACTTCAGGGAATACGTGACCTCGTACACCAATGCACCCTTTCTGGTAAAAGACAGCTATGCTTTCAAGGACGGTCTTTTTTCAGGATTCAACCCCAAGAAGAAAAAGTACGATAAAAGCCAGTGGGGCTTTCAGCTGGATGAAAAGGGCAATCCCAAAATAGATCGCAGCCTGAAGAATCCCCGTTGTGTTTTCCAGCTGCTCAAGAAACACTACAGCCGCTATAATCCCAAGATCGTCTCCCAGATTTCGGGAACGCCGGAAAAAGATCTGGTCAAAATCTACAAGACCTTCACGGCTACGGGTGCAAAGGGCAAAGCCGGCACCATCATGTACGCCATGGGCTGGACCCAGCACACGGTGGGCGTACAGAACAGCCGGACCATGGCCATGATTCAGCTGCTGCTGGGCAACATGGGCATGGCCGGGGGCGGCGTCAATGCCCTGCGCGGCGAATCCAATGTCCAGGGATCCACCGACCACTGCCTGCTGTGGCACATCTGGCCGGGTTACCTCAAAACGCCCCGGGCCTCCAACACGGATCTGGCAGCCTACAACAAGAAGTGGACCCCGGTGAGCCATGATCCCATGAGTGCCAACTGGTGGCAGAATTATCCGAAATATTCGGTCAGCATGCTCAAATCCTTTTTCGGCGACAAGGCCACCCAGGCAAATGAATTCGGCTACCAGTGGTTGCCCAAGGTAGACGACGGCACGGTCTACTCATGGATGGACCTGTTCGACGAAATGTACAAGGGCAGCATCAAGGGCTTTTTCGCCTGGGGGCAGAACCCGGCCTGCAGCGGTGCCAATGCCAACAAAACCCGCAAGGGGCTGGCAAAGCTGGACTGGCTGGTCAACGTGAACCTCTTTGACAACGAGACCGGGTCTTTCTGGCGGGCGCCGGACGTGGATCCCGCTAAAATCAAGACCGAGGTCTTCATGCTGCCCGCGGCTGTTTCGGTAGAAAAAGAAGGCAGTATCACCAACAGCGGCCGCTGGATGCAGTGGCGCTACCAGGGCCCCAGACCGATGGGAAACAGTCAATCCGACGGCGATATCATCATGGAACTGGGGGCCAGACTCAAGGCCGTCTACCGGAAGGACGGCACATTCCCGGAGCCCATCCTCAATCTCAAATGGGATTATCTGACGGACGGGAAATACGACCCCCACAAGGTCGCCAAAGAGGTCAACGGGTACTTTGTCAAAGACGTGACCGTCAAGGGCAAGGCCTTCAAAAAGGGCACCCTGGTGCCCAGTTTCGCCTATTTGCAGGCCGACGGTTCCACCTCATCGGGCAACTGGCTGTACTGTAACAGCTACACCGAAAAGGGCAACATGGCGGCCCGCCGCAGCCAGGAGGATGCCGCCAACAATATCGGCCTGTATCCCGAATTCGCCTGGTGCTGGCCGGTCAACCGGCGCATTATCTACAACCGTGCTTCAGTGGATCTCAAGGGACAACCCTGGGACAAGGAGCAGTGGGTCATCAAGTTTGACGGCCAGAAGAAGGACGGCAAGTGGTCGTCCAAGAAATGGGTCGGGGATGTGCCTGACGGCGGCTGGTATCCCATGGAAAATCCCGACGGCAGCAAACGTACGGATACGCGCTACGCCTTCATCATGCGCAAGTACGGACACGGGCAGATCTTCGGCCCCGGTCGCGCCGACGGGCCTTTTCCGGAGCACTACGAGCCCCTGGAGTGTCCCATTCCAAAGAATCTGATGAGCGGCCAGCTCTCCAACCCGACGGCCGTTACCTACAGCACCGGCAGCGATGTCTACAAAACCTGTGATCCCAAATATCCCTTTGTCGGCACCACTTACCGGGTGGTGGAACACTGGCAGACGGGGGTAATGACCCGCAACCAGCCCTTGCTGATGGAAATGCAGCCCCAGCTCTTTGTGGAAATGAGCGAAGCGCTTGCCAAACTCAGGGGCATCAAGAACGGCGAACGGGTCAAGGTCGCCTCGAGCAGGGGCTCCCTGGAGGCCACGGCCATCGTCACCAAACGCATACAGCCGCTGAAAGTTGCCGGGACCACCGTGCACATGGTGGGTCTGCCCTGGCATTTCGGATGGGCCATGCCCGAGAGCGGCGCTGAAAAAAGCGCCAATCTGCTGACGCCCTCGGCGGGCGATCCCAACACCCGCATCCCGGAAACCAAGGCCTTCATGGTCAATGTGAGCCGGATATAAAAGGAGGTGATCGACATGAGCAAATCTTTTCTGATCGATACGACGCGTTGCACCGCCTGTCGGGGATGCCAGGTGGCCTGCAAGCAGTGGCATGGTCTGCCCGCGGAAAAGACCAAAAATATCGGTTCCTATCAGAACCCGCCGGATCTGTCCTTCGATACGTACAAGCTCGTTCGCATGAAGGAAGAAATCGTGGAGGGACGTTTGCGCTGGCTTTTTTTCCCGGACCAATGCCGCCATTGCATCGAGCCCCCCTGCCGCGACGTTGCCGGGGATCCCATGGCCATATTCTCCGATCCCGCCACGGGCGCAGTGCTCTACACGGCCGCCACCAAAGAACTCGATGCCGAAGAAATCACCGCATCCTGCCCTTACAACATCCCCCGGGCCTCTTCAGGCGGGGTTCTGGCAAAATGCGACATGTGCATCGATCGAGTCCAAAACGGCCTGGATCCAGCCTGTGTGAAGGCCTGCCCAACCGGCGCCATGGCGTTTGGCGAACGGGATGAAATTATGGAAAAGGCCAAGGCGCACCTTGCCACGGCCAGAAAGAAACATCCCCGGGCCCAACTTCTGGATCCCGATGATGTGCGTGTCATCTATCTGGTCGCCTATGATCCTTTGCTGTATCATTCCAACGCCGTCGCGGATGCGGCAACCTTTGACATTAACCGCCAGGTTGCGCTGCGGCGGATGATGCGGCCTTTTACCGATTTCCTGTCGCGTCTGGGGTAACACGGCGGAATTCATCGGCCCATCCAAACCGCGGGGGGAAGAAAATGTCTGTTCTTCCCCCCGCTTATTTGTCCCACCAAACCTTACAGGAGCTCGGATGCCAGCAGAAACGCCCATAACCATCGAACAGATCCGCAAAGCCGCCCGTAAGCTATCGCAACTTCGTCCGGCCTATGCGACCATTCTCTCCTTTTACGAAAACGTCTTCACCCTCCAGGAAAAGGCCAAAAGCGACATTGATCTGGAACCAATCCCATTGTCGCGCGAACAGCTGGAAAGGCGCCGCCAGAGGGACCTGCCCCTGGTGGACGTACCGGCGTTTACGATCGACCGCAAGGCCGGCAAGCGATTGCTGAACCAGTTGTGTGAGTTGATCGAAACGCACGGCACGGGCATGCGAAAATCCGCCGCCGCCGTTTCCGGCGCGGTCGCCCGCCGGGAACTCCAACCGCAAAATCTTTTCGAACGCCTTCTCAGGGGCGACGACCGTTTTTTTCAAACCACGGCCAATCGAACCGGCACGGATAAAAATGCGCTGGCTTTCATCGCTTACAACAGTATTGCGCCTTCCCTCGAACTTTGCGCTGTGCAACTGTCCTGCTATCTGGACAGGGAGGCGGTCCGGTCGAAAAAAAATTGCCCGGTCTGCGGCAGTTTTCCCAGTCTGGCGGTGCTGGGCGAGGAAGGCCGGCGGGAACTGCACTGCAGTTTCTGCCGTCATCACTGGAAGGCCCCCAGAATTTTTTGCGCTTTCTGCGAAAACACGACGGCCGCTGAATTGCATTATTTTTTTGGAGAAGAAGAAAAAGATATGCGGGTGGATGTGTGCGAAGGCTGCCGGAAATATATTAAAACCGTCGATGGCCGGGTGGTGTCCCGTCCCGTCTTCGCGCCCCTGGAACAAGTTGCTTCGCTGCACCTGGATATCATCGCGGCTGAAAAAGGATTCAGCGGCGGTGCCAACCTGCACCTCGAAAGTTGAATTACAGGCCGTGGTGCGCAACGGCCGGCTTGCGGCCGTAAACCCTGGAAATAAATATGGAATTACCGCTCGCCCCCTGAGCCCCCCGGGCGGAGGCGCCCGAAATACTTCGCGAAGCCGCTTCGGCGAGATGCCGTCAAGGGTTGAGTTCTTCGAGCTCGATGGCGCACCATTCCAGATCCGGCCGGATATTGATGTCGGACACATGAATCGCCCGGATGATGCCCAACTTGTCGATCACGATCAGCGCTCTCTCGGAAACGCCGTCTGATCTGAGCAGGCCGTACCGATCCGCCACCGCACCGTGAGGCCAGAAATCCGACAGCACGGGAAACCAGAGCACGCCCATTTGCTTCGTCCAGGCAAAAAGGGTTGGGATATTATCCACTGTAATCCCCAGTAAGATCGCCTCATTTTCGTCAAAAAGCGCTTTGACGATGTTGTACCCCGGCCATTGATCCGAACAGACCGGTGTCCAGGCGGCGGGCACGAATGAAATCACCACATTTTTCTTTCCGCGGTACTGGCGGAGATTCACCGCGCCCCCGGATACCGAGGGCAGGGTAAAATCCGGCGCCGGCTCCCCCACCTTGACCTTGAGATTGCTGTCGACCGGTTTCAGCTGTCCGGGATTGTAAATATTCTCTTTAAAAGCTTCGGACAGACCCCAGGTGGTG
This sequence comes from Desulfobacterales bacterium, assembly GCA_016735415.1. Next base: position 5,578 of record JAERRP010000450.1, read on the forward strand.
GTGCTCAAACCCAGACATATGATACCGACAATAAGTACACTCCAGCAGGATTTCACGACGATTACCCCCTTTTCATCCGGCCAGACCGGATTTCTGGATGAGTTCCTCAAGCATGGCGCCGGCCTTTCGAGACCCGCCCAGCCTGGAATAGAAAACAACATGCGTGCCGTCGCGGCCGATGCGAACACCGATGAAATATGGCGTTCGCACCTCTCCAAGTTGTTTATGAATTTTAAAATCACCGTCGGCAAAAAGCGGAAAAGGAACATCGTAAGTCTTGCGGAAGTATTTGACTTCAAAGGCCGAATTGCCGACGCCGATGCCGATGATTTTGATCTTGCCTTGCAATGCCGGATCCCCTTCGATTTGACGGTAGATCCGGTTGAGGGTAGGTGCTTCTCTCTGGCAGTGGGGGCAATACATGCTGAAAATCTCGATAATCACGACATCGGCACGGATCTCCGCTATTTTGAATTTCCCTTCCATTTTCAGACCGAGATAGTCGCGCTGGATCTGATCATGCGGCACATCCAGACTGATATCCGGGAGCGCGCTCCCCTCCACGGGAGGTGTCGTCGAAGCCGCGACCGAAATGCTCAGAACGATTGCGGCCGATAGACATCCCACCAGTGTCACGATCCGATTGTTCATGTTTATATTCTCCCACAGCGAATGAAAGTAATTAAACACTCCTATCCTAAACCGCCGCAGCCGTCAACGGGCGAAAGGTCGTAAAAATGGATATTCGCGCTTTGAAAGTAAACAAGGAAGAAAAACGGGCTTCCCGGGTCAGCGGGCAACCGCTGTTGTTGCTGGAAAAGTTAATCGAAAACGGGTGCCCTCGCCGATTTTGCTGCGGACATCGATAACACCGCCGTAGTCTTCCACGATCCCCAGCGAAATGGCCAGTCCCAGCCCCATGCCCTCGCCCATTTCCTTGGTCGTGAAAAACGATTCGAAGATGCGGTTCTGGACATCTTCGGGGATGCCCGTGCCGTTATCGGAAACGCTCAGCATCACCCGGCCGTCTTCGCTGCGGGTCTGAATACGAATGCAACGCTGTTCGGTGTCGCCGCCATCAGCTTCGGATCTCTGACTGAGGGCGTCCCGGGCGTTGTTAAGCAGATTGAAGATGACCTGTTCGAGCCGGTTGTTGTGGGCCTGAATCCGGGGAAGCGTGTCGGACAACTGCGTTTCGACGATGATGTTCTCAAGCTTCAGCTGACGATCCAGGATGGCCATCACGCTGCCAACCGCATCGTTGATATCGACATTTTTCTTGGACATATCGGATTTGCGCCCGAAATCCTTCAGGCGATTGATGATCTGGGCGGCGCGGTCCACCTGCCGGCTGATTTCCACGACCACCGCCGTGAGATCCTGCGCCGGTATGGGGCGTTCCCTTGCGTTCATCATTTCCAGAAATTCACTGCCCATTTTAATGGCATTTAAAGGCTGATTGAGCTCATGGGCAATGCTGGCCGACATTTCGCCCAGATTCTTCATTTTACTGGCCTGGATCAAGAGGCTGTCCTTTTCGACCATTTCGGTGATGTCCGTCGTGGCGATAATCAAAACCTCCCGCGCCATGTAACGGGACGAACAGGCATGCACGTTGACATACAGAGGCCTCCCGTTCTTGCGGCGGTATTGAAGCTTTGAGCTGAGACTGCAGGCCTTGCCGCCAGCGGCCAGAGGCTCCAATTCGAGGGGGCCGATATCGGTAAACCGGCGCCCCACCAGTTCTTCTCTTTTATAGCCGTAAGTTTCTTCGGCGATGGGATTGGCATCTATAATTTGCTTGCTGCCACAATCCAGAACAAAAATCGGATTGGGACCGCTGTCGAACAGGGAACGATATTTTTCTTCGGACTCCTTCAGCCTGGCCTGGGAGGCCTTGATGTGGTAGGTCATGTTGATAAAGGAGTTGGCCAGTTGGTGGACTTCATCCTTGACCCCCGCCCGGTAGACCGGGCAGGTCTGGCATTCCGCCGACAGCTCGACGATATTGCGACTGGCCGAAATCCCCGGACCGCGGGCATTTTTGTCGATATACCAGCAGGGCAGTTCGGTGTTCTCGAAGGCGCGACATTTTTCCTGACGGCAATTCTTTATTTTCCAGCAACGATTGTCTTTGTTCAGCTCGGGCGTGATATCGAAGTTGCCGCGACTGATTGCGTCGGAGAGCCGCGTGAGCTGCGAGATGGGCCGGGTGATATAGCGGGCCAGCCCCTGGCTGATAGCAAAGAAAATCACGATCACGACCGAGAGAAACCCTAAAAAAGTGGTGCGCAATTTTCCGATCAGATGATCGATATGCTTTTTATACAAGCCAATGTGAACGCTGCCGATCTGGTAGATACCCTCCAGAACAGGGACCGCGACATCATAGATATCTTCCTGTCCGGTGTGAATCAGTTCGATCGAATGGGACATTTCCGGTTGGAGGACGTTGACGCTGCGAAGCATTTCCGGTAAGGGGCGCGTAAAAGTGTGGGCCACCACCTGCCCCTGCTTATCGGTAATGAACACGTAGTTGATCAGGAAGCGGCGCTCCCCCAGGCGGGCGTCGAAAATGAGGCTGGTCAACTTCGGGATATCCCGGGTCAGCAGATAACTGCGGCTGCTCTCGGCAATACTCCGGGAAATCCCCAGGCCCCGATTTTTAAGCTCGTTGGTCAGGCTGGAAATTAAAATCCAGCGGGTAAACAGTGCGATGAACACGCTGATCAGGACAATAACGGCGGTAGTCGAGAAGTAAATCTTGTTCTTCAGGCTGACGTTGTTGAGCTTCGCCAGAATGGTTCTCTGCGCCATGCTGGATATCCTTCGCTATTCATTGAACAGGACGAAGCGCCCATCCTTGAAATGGGTGAAGTAAACGCGATCAAGCCCCTGATGGTCGCGGGAACTGAAAGCCAGCGCGTTATCGATGCCAAGGTCATAGGCCCGCACCGACTCGAGCGCCGTGATAAAGCGCTCGCGGTCCAGGTCCGGCCCCGTGCGCGCAAGCCCCTCCACCAGCACACGGGCATTGAGGTAGCCTTCCAGGCTCACGAAATTGGGGTGGTCCTGCGGGTAGTATTGATGCAGCAGGCGCGAGTATTCATCCACGCCCCACAGGTTTTCACCATCCGTTCGCGGGCTTGGCAGGGGCACCACCTGGGTGACAATGACATCTTCGGCCTGATCCCCCAGTAGGCGGGCCAGTTCGTCGGCGCCCACAAAGGAAACATTGCTGAAAACGGGGTGATAGCCTTTCTTTTTAGCCTGCCGGATGAATTTGGCACAGGGCTCATAGGTCCCGATCATGACGACCGCCTCGGCCTCGGCGTCCATGATGCGCTGCAGCCCTTCCTCGACAGCGAGCGTGCCGCGGATATACGTGCCTGTGGCCACCGGCAACAGATTGTAACGGCGCAGGGCCAGTTCCGTGCCCCGCAAACCATCGAATCCGTAAGTATCGTACTGGTAGAACACGCCGATGCGTTTGATTCCCAGATCTTCCACCAAATATTGAACGGTGGCGCCGGTCTCCTGATAATAGGAGGCGCGGATATTGACCAGGTAGCGGTTCACGGGGTCCCGCAGGGCGTTGGCACCGGTAAACATGCCCACCAGCGGTATGCGGGCTTCGCTCACCAGGGGGATAATTTTCAAGGTGGTGGGAGTGCCGACGTAACAGAAGAGGGCAAACACATTGTCTTCAATCAGCAGGCGCTGGGTGTTGTAAAGACACCGCGGGGGATCGTATCCGTCGTCATAGGCGATCACCTTGATTTGACGGCCGTGCACGCCCCCGTTGGCGTTGACGTGCCGGAGATAGGACATGGCGCCGTGCAGCATCTGCGTCCCGAGGTATCCGGCGTGTCCTTCCAGTGCCAGCGAGGCACCGATCCGGAT
>JAERRP010000583.1 GCA_016735415.1 Desulfobacterales bacterium
GACGAAACCATTCGCTGTCGACGGTTTTAAGATATCGAGACACTTTAAAACGATTCCAGGTTTATTCCGCCAAGGCGTCAGGCCGCCTCGCGCACAAAATAGGCACTCAGGAAATTATCCCAAATGCGGTGGAGATGCCGGAAAAGCGGCACCAGGATAAAACAGGTTCCCCAAGCCCAGAGCATCTGCGTCACGGCCGCCTGCTTAATCGGCACCAGAGAAAGGGTAAGGTCGTCCAGGATCATGGCCACACCAATATGAAGCCCGTTTTGAATCACCACACCGATGGCCGCGGCAAAAAACCGAAGGACCAGGTTGTCCGGATGAATAAACCGCGTGATCTGTCGAATGATCAGCAACAACCATAAATAAACCGTAAGAAACAGCCCAAACGGACCGCCGGAAATGCTGTCCATGGCAAAACCGAAAACGAGAACCACCAGCAGGGCTTCCTTCATAGGGCGGAAAAGGCCTAAAAAAATGACGTAGGCTGTAAGGACGTCATAAAAGCCGGACAGAAAACCGATCTGCGGCCTTACGGCCGTCTGGAAAAGAATAAGGATCAGGCAAATCAGGGTGTGGAACAGGTAAATCATTCGACTTCTTTCTCAGGGTGGGTTTCCTTTATAAGCACCACCAGAAGATCTTCCAGCTTTTCGAAATCCACGAAGGGGGCCACATTGATGCTATGAAACATTTCGTTGGGGCGCGCTTCGACCGATTGGACGCTTCCGATGCGAAGCCCTTTGGGGAAAACCCCGTCCATTCCGGAAGTAACGATCGTATCGCCCACTTGGACGTCCTCTTTCAGCAATATGTAATCAAGACTGCATTGTTCCGTCGACTCGCCGGATAAGATGCCGCGTGACCGGGTGCGCTGGACCAGTGCATCCACGGCGCTGTTGCGGTCGATCATGAGCAGAATTTTGGCATAATGCCCCGACACCTCGACCACCTGCCCGACGATGCCTTCCGGGGCCAGGGCCGGCATCCCTTTGTCCAGACCGTGGCGGCGCCCCTTGTTGATGATGACGGTCTTGAACCAGGTGGTCGGGTCTTCGGCGATCACCTCGGCAAACACCACGGTTTCAGCCAGGGTCTTGTCCAGGTCGACCAGGCGGCGCAGTCGTTCGTTGTCCAGCCGGGCCTCGACCCAGACGTTTTTCATTTCACTGGCGCGGGCAAGTTGTTGTTTTAGTCGGTCGTTTTCCTGGGAGGTGGCCACCAGCGAAAAATAGTGCTGCCAGATATCCCGAACAAAGCGGGACGATCGGGTAACCGCATTTTGGAAGGGGGCCAGTACGGTGATCATCAATCCCCCGGAGGCTGAGGACGAGGGGCGCTGGCCGACCACCGCCAAAATCAGAATGTTGGCGATGACCAGAAAGACAACGCCAATAATCACCACCGTTTTTTTTGAAAACATGAAGTTTATATGATGATGACACGTTTGAGCGTTTCAATGCTGTCCAGCGTTTGCCCCGACCCGAGCGCAACCGTCGTCAGGGGATCGTCGGCCACGATGATCGGCAGGCTGGTTTCTTCACGCAAAAGCTTGTCGAGATTTATCAGCAGGGCGCCTCCACCCGTAAGCACAATGCCGCGATCGACGATATCCGCCGCCAGTTCTGGCGGTGTCTGCTCCAGAGCAATTTTAACCGCTTCGACGATGGCGTCGATCTGCTCGCTGATGGCCACGCGAACTTCTTCGGAATCGATGGTCAATATCTTGGGAATCCCGGAGGCCAGATCGCGCCCCTTGACTTCCATGGTCTCAAGGTTCTGCGAATCCGGATAGGCATTGCCGATGGTGGTTTTGATAATCTCGGCGGTGCGCTCGCCGATCAGGAGGTTATATTTACGCTTGATGTATTGGATAATGGCATGGTCCATTTTGTCCCCGGCCACCCGCACCGACATGCTGTAAACGATACCCGCCAGCGATATAACGGCCACTTCCGTAGTCCCGCCGCCGATATCCACCACCATGTTACAGGTTGGCTCGGTGATCGGCAGGTTGGCCCCGATGGCGGCGGCCATGGGCTCCTCGATCAGGAAAACTTCCCGGGCCCCGGCCGATTCGGCCGACTCCCGGACCGCTCTTTTTTCCACCTGGGTGATGCCCGAGGGCACGGCGATAATAATGCGCGGCCGGATAAAAGACCGGCGATTGTGGACCTTGCGGATAAAATAGCGCAACATGGCTTCGGTCACTTCGAAATCGGCAATCACCCCGTCGCGCATGGGGCGGATGGCCACGATATTGCCCGGTGTTTTGCCCAGCATGTTGCGCGCTTCGAGGCCAACGGCCAAAACCCGGCTTTTGGAACGGTGGTCCGTGCTTACCGCCACCACGGAGGGTTCGTTCAGGACGATCCCCTTGCCCTTGACATAAACAAGCGTATTAGCGGTACCCAGATCGATGGCCAGGTCGCTGGAGAAGACCCCGAGTATGCCGTCAAATAATAAATTCATGATTCACCTTATCACCTCCCCAAACAGGCGGGGTGTCTCGTGCGTAGGGTAGAGTGTGGAGGCCCGACCAGTATCGGTATTCCGGCGGGACCTTGCAACCGTATACTTTTTTGTATAATCCTTCTTTGATATCAAAAATATCGGAAGGTTACAAGCGCAAAAACAAAATAATACCAGCCGATCAGCCCGGCCCCAATGCTTCCATGATCAGATCGTGGATCAGCGGTCGGAAGAATTTAATCCGATCGTTGGCGCGTGAAGGATGCACCCGGTTGGTGAGCAGCACCACGATGGTCCCACGATCCGGATCCATCCAGAAGGATGTTCCCGTAAAGCCCAGATGGCCCACGCTGTTGGCTGAAAAATACTGCCCGCTGCTGGAATGTCGGGCCGCCGGCGTGTCAAACCCCAGGGCCCAATCGGACGGAGACTGGCGCTCGAAGAAAATACGAATCAGGGCCGAATCCAAAACAGCAGGGCTGAGCGGATGTCGATAGGTGGACAGAATTGCGGCCAGCAGATCGGCG
>JAERRP010000544.1 GCA_016735415.1 Desulfobacterales bacterium
GTAATAACGGGCAAAGTTGACCTTGATATCGCGTACAAATTCCGAAAGGCTGGCAAGCTTCAACCGTAAACTGGGCAGTTGCCCCTCCGGAAATCTGTAATCATCCCCATGTAATTGCTTAAACCGTTTACGGATCGCATCGTCACTGAAATCAGATTCCGGGATCATCTTCACCAGCAGGTGAAAATGGTTGCCCATCAGAGAAAACCCCATAATTTCGGTAAAATAGAGCCTGGAAAACCGCTTAATCAATCCCAGCAGGAAATCCTTCTCCACCGCCCCCATGGGAAACCCATCTAACGCCGTGCGCGACATGACATGATACACCGCCTGCTCATCCGGGATTACCATTCTCGATGTCCGTGGCATATTGCTCCCTTCCCCTAGTGAAACCGTACCTGATTTCATCGGAGTAACACTTATTCACGCTTACACGATTGAGTCATGCTTGTCAATATAAAGTACCTGTCCCTTCACATTTCTTAACATTTTTGATGAACGGTATTTATTTGGTTCAGAACAAAATTAGACGTAAAAGCCCTGAGACTTCTCTCTACGTAGCTGGCCGGCACGAACTAATTTGAGCAGGCAATAACATCATTTCTTTTTCTGACCGTTCTCCTCTTTTTGATTAATCATCGTGTCCAGGGCGGCTGCGGCACCAGCCTTTAGGGCCCGTTCACGATCCGCCGAACTGGCATGGCCTTTATCAGCTGAACTTCCTTCGGGCGTTTCGGGAATCTCGACGATTACCTTACGGTGGGCCAAATAGATTCCTTTTTTCTCCAGCGCATCTTTAATCTGCCTGAAAGCTTCCCGCCGAATGACGAATTGTTTGCCGGGTTTGGCAGTAAATTTCACCCGGAAAGTCATCACCGAGTCGCCCACTTTACTGACGCCCTGGGACTTGACCGGTTGAATGAAATCGGAACTGTATTCGGGATCGGCGAGCATTTTTTTCCCAACTTTCTTAACGACTTTGCGAACCGTTTCGATATCCGTATCATAAGGCAGGTCGATGTTGAATTTGATAACGAGCCCACCCCGCATACTGTTGTTGATGGTTCCCATATCGCTGTAAGGTACGATCTGAAGTGTGCCCCGATGATGACGTATCATGGCATTGCGCAAAGTCGTGGCCTCCACTGTTCCGGAGACACCACCGGCCTGGATATACTCACCCACCCGAAAGGCATCATCCATCAGGAAGAAAAAACCGGACAGCACATCGGATACCAGTTTTTGGGCGCCAAAGCCTATGGCCAGCCCGAGAACACCGGCACCGGCCAGGAGAGGACCGATATCGACGCCCAGAGAAGACAAAACGATCATTATGGTCATGATGAACAATACGGTACCGAAAAACTTTCTCAACATGGGCAGCAGCGTATGACTTCGATCCAGAATAACACCGCCAAACTCGTCGTCCTCGTCTTTCGCTTCGGAAGGATCAGGCGCGGTTTCCGCAAGTTTCCGCGTGATATAGACATTGAGCCATCGCCAGGCAACCAGGGCCAACACAATCGTTACCAATATATTAAATCCGCCGGCAGCAAATTTCGCTATGAACGGCAATTCAATGTTAAAGGCTTTGAGAAGCCACACAAACAAAATCAGGAAGATAACAGCGCGAATAAAGTTTCGGATAAAGGATAGCTTCGAGCGAAGCGTTTTGACAGGCACCGGTTCATCATCCTGGTCCGTATCAGCGTCCTGCGCACGGGCGTCTTCGACATCCCCGCTGCTCCCCAGAATTACAGGTAAGACCGCCTGCACCAGGTGGTCCAATAGAAAAAACAGAGGGACGACGAGCAGGCTGCGTAAAAGGGCCCCGCCGAAATTCGGGCCGTAAATGATCACGCGACTCATCGTTGCAAACCATACCCAAAACAGGTAGGCCAAGGCCAATATATGCCAAGTCGCTGCAAATTGCCTGGTGAGCCCGCCGCTCCTTTCCACATCCGCCCCGCTATCGGTTTGAATGTAGCTGGCCACACGGGTACGATTTCTCCACACCAATCCGCCAAGCAACAGCATGAAAAAAGTCCCCACCACAATGTTGACCAGCAGGTAGCTGTCCGTGTTGATACCGACACGCTGAAACCATTTAAGCAGGATAAGGCCCACGACCAATACCCATAAGATCTTGGAAAGCGAACTGTACAGGTATTGCGCGTTGGAATCTTCCATTGGCAGCAACCGCAGGTCCCTTTGCTGTGGCGCAAATATGACCTTCATTAACAGCATTGCCAGACGACCGATCACAATGGCGGTCAGGACAGGTCCATACAGGTTGCGGATCGGGCCCTCGGCACCAAAAAACACCAGAAACAACAAGGCGCTTGTGAGGGTGAAGGCCATAATACCCAGCAGCGCTGACAGCGCGGCCAATAGAGCCCCTCCGAATCTGGCCATGCCTCCCAGCTGAGG
>JAERRP010000059.1 GCA_016735415.1 Desulfobacterales bacterium
AACCTCAAAATCAACTTTGCCGATCCTTACATTATTGTGGGTCAGACCATCCTGCTCAATAAAAAACATGCGGGCATCGTCAAATCTTTCAAAGATCTGAACGACCCCAAATTCACCATTACCTCCAAGCTGGGCACCACCGGTGAAAAGGCCATCAAACGCCTGCTTCCCAAGGCCACCTACAAATCCTTCGAGGTTGCCTCCGAAGCGGCCCTGGAAGTCCTGAACGGCAAAGCGGACGCCATGATTTCCGATCTGCCCTTCTGCGCCTCCTTCATGGCCCAGCAGGGCGCCGGCAAACTGATTTTTCTGGACGAACCGTTCACCTATGAACCGCTGGCCTGGGCCATTCGCAAAGGCGATCCGGATTTCATGAACTGGCTCAACAACTTCCTGAAGCAGATGAAAAATGACGGCGGCTATGACAAAATTTACAATAAGTGGATCACAAGCACCGACTGCATCCAAGAGGTTCAGTAAACGGATCGACTGAAACCCCGATATCAGGCCGGGCGGACGCCTTTTTCACGGCTCCCTCCGGCCTGACGCCGTTGCCGCCGACGCTTTCAGGCACCGCAGCGATTGAACCGACAACCCAGCTCAACAGGATTGGGAGGCCAATGGGATCTCTGGCCCACATTTACGACATGCGGTATCGAAGCGCCTATTTTTTCTGGATAGGCGTTTTTTTTATCGGCATTATCGGGGGCATCGCCATGCTTTACGTGGCGACCGCCAAAATCGATTATATCTGGCACTGGTTCGATGTTCCCAAGTATTTCGTCAACCAGGAACGCATCGAGATTACCGCCGGGATCGAAGGTGTGGTGGAAGCCATTAGGGGCGACGGCGCCGATGCCGTCATCATTATCAAGGGTGATGACGGAAGTGAATCCTACCCGGTCGCCGCCGCCGAAGACATCTGGGTGGACAAGGGGGATTTCATTGCGCCCGGCGACATCCTGGGCATCTACCACAAGTGGCGGCCCGGCATTTTGATGCAGGGGATGTGGCTGACCTTGAAGGTAAGCATGTACGCCATCGTGTTCGGCATCCTGATTGGAATGCTGGGCGGGATCGCGCGCATCTCCAAAAATCCGGCGCTGAAATGGTCGGCCATCGCCTATGTGGAGCTTATTCGCGGATCACCGCTGCTGGTTCAGATCTTTATCTGGTATTTCGTTCTGGCCACGCTTATCAACAGACTGCTCGATAGCTACGGTCTTCCCGAAATCGATGCCCTCTGGTACGGCGTGGCGGCCCTGGCCAGTTTCACGGGCGCCTATGTCGCTGAAATCGTGCGCGCCGGCATCCAGTCCATTCACCGGGGGCAGACCGAAGCGGCCCGATCTCTGGGTATGACAGCGTCCCAGGCCATGCTCTACATCATCCTGCCCCAGGCCATGCGCCGCATCCTGCCGCCCCTGGCCGGGCAGTTCATCAGCCTGATCAAGGACTCGTCGCTGCTGGGCATGATCGCTATCCGCGAATTGACCAAGGCCACCCGTGAGGCCATCACGATCACCCTGTCTCCCTATGAATTCTGGTTCACCTGTGCCATCCTGTATCTGGTGCTGACCTTTACGCTATCGATGTTCGTGCAATACCTTGAAAGGAAAATGGCGATACAGTGATCGAAGTAACCGATATTTATAAAACGTTCCATGTGCCCCACAAGGTAAACGCCCTGGTCGGTGTCTCGACTAAAATCGCGGCCGGCGAAGTGGTCGTGGTGATCGGTCCTTCCGGATCCGGCAAAAGCACCCTGCTGCGGTGTCTGAACCACCTGGAATCCGCCGACAAGGGGCATATTTACATCGATGGCGTCGACATTCTCGACCACAAAACCAACATCAACAAGGTGCGGGCGGAAGTGGGGATGGTGTTTCAGTCCTTCAATCTGTTCCCTCACAAAACCGTTCTGGAAAACATCACCCTGGCTCAACGGGTGGTCCGCAAACGTCCCAAAGCCGAAGCGCACACCCGGGCCATGAGTCTGCTGGAAAAAGTGGGTATCACGGACAAGGCCAACGCCTATCCGGACAACCTCTCCGGCGGGCAGCAACAGCGGGTCGCCATCGCCCGCGCCCTGGCCATGGATCCCAAAGTCATGCTCTTCGACGAACCGACTTCGGCCCTGGACCCGGAGATGATCGGGGAGGTTCTGGATGTCATGAAAACGCTGGCCCGGGAAGGCATGACCATGGTGGTCGTAACCCACGAGATGGGATTTGCCAAAGAAGTGGCCGACCGCGTGATCTTTATGGATGACGGTGCCATTGTGGAAGTGGGCTCGCCAGAGCATTTTTTCACCGACCCCACCCACGAACGTACCAAATTATTCCTGAGCCAGATTCTGTAAGATTGCAACCGTACCCATATCATGCTGGCAAGAAATAACGCATGAATAAGCGCGGCCGTCCAACGACGGGCGTCAGGCCTTGCAGGCCGCGAACCAAGACCAGGACCAACTGATATGGCCTCTCGATAGACATGATTTAATTCCAGCCACTTATACCACATATTGTGTAAACTTAAGCCATTCCATACCGTCCATAGTGTTTTTTCTTTACAGCCCCCCCGGGTTTTGATAGAAAGGGCCTGGTTCGAGCCCGAACCGAACGAAACTGACACGGATCCAGCACCGCCCCTCTTCCCGTACGGTTTTCTGGCGTTATATTTCAAGGTAAGGGCCGCGGAAAATAATAAATTGATCGGAGATGACGCCGGATACCGATTCGGATCCAGGGCGTCCTGGTGGTCTCATACGCGTTGCGGGGGGCCGCTTACGCAACGCCGTCGCCGGGCCACAGACAAAACCATGGGGCCATTTGGTTTTTTCGCGGCCCTAAACCCTTATTCGCTTATCGCATTGACACAGATGGGGCCGGCCCCGGGAGTGTTTGACAGATGAAACTCAAAAAACTCGAAATTCAGGGCTTTAAATCCTTTCAGGACAAGGCGGCCATCCGCTTTCCCGAAGGCATATCGGCGGTGGTGGGCCCCAATGGCTGCGGCAAAAGCAATGTCATCACCACTGATAGGTACTATGGCGATGCCATTTGTATCCTCTGTCACATTTGCACTT
>JAERRP010000201.1 GCA_016735415.1 Desulfobacterales bacterium
GGTGCAGACCAAGCAGGCCCTGGCCCTCAATCATTTTCTGGTGGGTGTCGTGAAGAGCGTGGTCTTCGGTATCATCGTGGCCATGGCCGGCTGTCTGCGGGGCATGCAGTGCGGCCGCAGCGCCGACGCCGTCGGAACGGCGGCGACCCGGGCCGTGGTCACGGCCATCGTATACATCATCGTGGCGGACGCGGTCATCACGGTGATATGCGACATCATCGGGATCTGATTCAAATGAATGCCAAGCAACCCCACATCCTCGTCGAAGATCTCACCATGGCCTATGGTGATTTCGTGATCCAGCGGGATCTGAATTTTACGATCTACGACGGGGATATCTTCATCATCATGGGCGGCAGCGGCTGCGGCAAGAGTACTCTGCTGCGGCACATGATCGGGCTGAAGTCGCCGGCCCGGGGGCAGGTGTTATACCGGGATGTCAGTTTCTGGGAGGCGGGGGCGGCGGAGCAGGCGCGTCTGATGCGGCAAATGGGGATCCTTTACCAGAGCGGCGCTTTGTGGAGTTCCATGACCCTGGCCGAAAATGTGGCCCTGGCCCTGAAGCAGTACACCCGCCTGAATGTTAACCAGATCCGGGAGATCGTTGCCCTGAAACTGGCCCTGGTGGGCCTGGCCGGGTTCGAAGACTACTACCCCTCCGAGATCAGCGGCGGCATGCGTAAACGGGCCGGACTGGCGCGGGCCATGGCCCTGGATCCGGAGATCCTTTTTTTCGACGAGCCCTCGGCCGGACTGGATCCCGTCAGCGCCAAGCTGCTGGATGACCTGATTCTCGAACTGCGGGAAAGCCTGGGCGCCACCATCGTGGTGGTGACCCATGAACTGGCCAGTATCTTTGCGATCGGCAACAATTGCGTCTTTCTGGATACGGACAGTAAAACCATGATCGCGAGCGGAGACCCGAACCGGCTGCTGACCGCATCCGAGGACCCGCGGGTGATCCGGTTTCTGACCCGCGGCAAAGCGTCCCCGGAAAAGAGTGCGGCCTGAAGCCGCGCCCATTTTGAATCCTTGAGGTGGAGTGGAAAATGAGCAAAAAGGCCAATACGGTGGCGATCGGCGCTTTTGTGATCGGGGCGGCGATTCTGGCGGTGGCGGGGATCCTGACCTTCGGCTCCGGGGCCCTTTTTCGGGATGTCGAGCGCTATGTGCTCTATTTTGAGGGCGATCTCAAAGGACTCAATGTGGGGGCGCCGGTGGCCTGGCGCGGGGTGCGGGTGGGGGAGGTGAAGCGTATCACGGTTCTGGTGCATAGCGAGACGCATGAATTTCAGATACCGGTGGAAGTCGATATTGACCACGAACGATTTCATGATATCGGACCGGCCGTCGCCCGCGACCCGGAAGAAAGCGATCTGAATGATTTGATCGAAAAGGGAATGCGGGCCCAGCTCTCATTGCAGAGCCTGGTCACGGCCCAGCTCATGATCCAGCTCGACATGCGGCCGAATACTGAGGCGGTGCTGCGGGGTGACGGCCATCTGCCGGAAATCCCGACGATCCCCTCGAGTATCCAACGGTTGGCCAACGCCTTTGAAAAAATGAACATCGGTAAGATGGCGGAAAACATCAACCGGACCATGATCGGGCTCAGTGATATTATTGAAAAGCGCGAATTCGAGAAATTTTTTGGAGATTTTAGAGCGGCGGCCCGGGAGATCGCCGATTTGGCCCGCGAGATGCGCGGTCGGTCGGCCCTGCTGACCGACGAGTTCCAGAAAACCGCTATAGGCGCGCGCACCTTGATGCGATCGCTCGATAATCAGGTCGATCCGGTGGCCACTTCAGCCGTCCAGACCATGACAGAAATTCAGAAGGCCATGGCCCGCGCCGAAAAATCGCTGGCCACCATCGATCGACTGGCGGCGGACTATTCCGGTGACTCGGCCTTCCGCTACGAACTGGCAACGGCCCTGGAAGAAATTGCGGCCACGGCGCGATCCGTGCGGGCACTGACCGATATGCTGCAGCAGCAGCCGGATGCGCTCCTGCGCGGCAAACCCGGCCCGGGAGGGAACTGATGAAGAATTTTGCAACTGAAAAGTTGTTGGCGGTGATCGTGCCGGGCCTGCTCATCCTGGTGGGTTGCGTGAACCTGGGCCCGGGGACCGTGTCGTCCACCCGCTTATATGTTCTGGCCCCCCTGGCCGCGAGCGAGGCCGCTGAACACCATGGGGCCTTAAAGGATGTCACGCTGGGTGTGGGTCCGCTGATTTTTCCCGAATATCTCAACCGGCCGCAGATTGTGACGCGTATTGCGAATAACGAAATAGGGACCGCGGTTTTTGCCAACTGGGCCGAACCGCTGCAGCGGATTTTTGAGCGCGTGCTGGCGGAGAACCTGGCACTGCTGCTCGGTAACGATGCGGTCTACACCCACCCCTGGCGCAGCACGCTGGTGCCGACCTATCGGATTGTGCCGGAGGTGATCCGGTTCGATGCGGAACCAAAGGGCGACGCCGTCCTGTCGGTTCGTTGGGAAGTCATCGATGCGCGCGGACAGCAGGTGATACCCCGAAAGAAAACGGTTGTGCGCCAGGCGGTTAGGGAAGACGACGATGCCGCCGTTGTGACGGCCATGAGCCGGGCCCTGGCGGATTTCAGCCGAAAGGTGGCCGACGAAGTCGCGGCCTTGAATTAAAAAATGTGGATCATCTCCAAAAGAGTTGGCGTGATTCTGAGGGTTATGGAGTCAATGATTCGTGATCGACCGTACCCCTACCCATAAATACAACTTGTAACCAATCCGGATAACATGAGATGCTCATTGAGCGTCTCATTGAGACAGGTTTTGGATCAAGGTCAGGTTAAACGCATCAACAGGAAAAGGAGGAATGGTTATGAGATG
>JAERRP010000611.1 GCA_016735415.1 Desulfobacterales bacterium
ATTGATAAGGATGCGCTTTACGGAAAAACATGCTGAGTTACGAATCCGTCGGGAGTGTGGTATTTTGCGCGCCCATCAATTTTGGAAGATTATGGAAGGACATGAAAAAGCCTAAAGCTTCACTGCTTATTCCAGTCGAAAACCAGGTCCGCGAACTGGATGCCAAGCTGCTGCTGGCCTGTGTTGCGGCCAAGCGTGGGCTCACTTCCATTATCGGACCCAAACGGCTGGTGGAATCCCGCGCGACATCTTACCCACGAAGTATATACCTGTCAAAGTCCTTATTGCACGGGCACCGCAAGTTCCTGGTGCTGGCACGCAAGTTCGGTCATGAAATTGCCGCTTGGGATGAAGATGCCCTGGTTCACCTTCCGCCCGAGACATCTTTCTCCCGCCGCCTATCACCCGTAACCCTGGGGTGCGTCTCCCATCTGTTTGCCTGGGGAGAAGACAATGCCGATTTGTGGCGCCAATATCCCCAACTTCCAGCCGGAATTCCGATTCATGTTACCGGGAATCCCCGCGGAGACTTGTTGCGGAGTGAAATACGAGGCTTTTATCAGGCCACGGTTGAAGAACTTCAGCGAGTTCACGGCGATTTTATCCTGATCAACACGAACTTCAACCACGTCAACGCTTTTACGCCCAACCGGAATTTATTCCAGCCGGGGGCGAAGGAGGGTCAAACACCCATTTTCGGAAGGGCGGCCCGGGGGATGACCCAAGCGTATGCCGAAGGCTTGCGCGATCATAAACAGGCGAATTTCGAACATTTTCAAAAAATGATCCCGGCTCTTGCAAAGGCCTTTCCCAACCACAATATCGTCGTGCGACCGCACCAGGTGGAGGATCCGGAAGTTTATCATAAAATCGCCGGATGCTGTAAAAGGGTGCGTGTCATTAACAAGGGGTATGTGGTTCCCTGGCTGAAAGCGTCCAGATTGCTGATTCACAATGGCTGTACGACCAGCGTCGAGGCCTTTGCGATGGGTGTTCCGGTCGTCAGCTACCGGGCGACTGTCAATCCTGAGTATGACGATGGCTTCTACCGGCTACCCAACGGACTGAGCCGGCACTGCTTCAATTTTAAAGAACTGGAGGAAACGCTCGGGCAAATTTTAGACCGCCGGCCCATGGCCGACACCGGCATTGATCGCCAGGCCCTTTTCGCCCGGTATCTGGCCGCACAGGACGGTGCCCTGGCCTGTGAACGAATGGTCGATGTCTTAGCGAAAGCGGCACTCGAGCTGGACAATGCGCCCAAACCGCCATTGCGGGATCGGTTGGAAAGTTGGTATAAAATAACCAAGCGCCGTCTCCGGAGATCATCCATCTTAGACCATACCGGCGCGCATGCATCGCTGGAATACCAGCGCCACAAGCATCCGGACGTTTCAATCGACGATCTGCGTTCGCGGATTAAGCGCTTCCAGCAACTGCTCGGTCACGACGCTGAACTGAAAGTGGACCAGGTTTACCCCAGGGTCTTCAGGATAAGTTCGTGATATCGAGCAGCAGCGCTGACTTGCAGAGCCCTGCTGCGCATCGGCCGAGCGTGGGTCTAACGCAGCGGCTTGCGCCTTTTCCCAATTCCGCCGGGCAGGTGCACCGCACCAAGCGTACGGTTATAAATAAACACGATGATCAAAGCTTTTAACGCTTGTAGCGAAACGAGAAGATAAGCCCATGTTCCTTTTCTTTGTGCGGCACTTCAACGATATCGACCATATTGCGCCGATTGCATGGAAGCTGTTGAAAGACAAATATCCGGTCGCGGTTTTCTGTATGAACGCCAGATATGACTTTTGGAACGATTACCGTATCCGTTTCCTCAAGGAACAGGGCGCGACCGTCAATTACCTTGGGCCTGAATTCGAAAACCTTCAAGGGAAGGGGAGTAAACGGATGCATGCCCTCATGCACCACTGCTTTAAGAATGAACGCGACCTGCGGGAACGCCAGGAGAGGCGACCATCGAAAATATCCAGGTGGCCCGGTATTTTGGCAGGGGCCATGGGGACACTGCTTTACAAGATTATCCGGCTGATATACTACCGCCCAAAATGGGCTCGAAAAATTTTGGTCCAAACCGATGCGCGGGCCATCTTTTTTGACCATATCATGCCGGAACATTATGTTGTCGGTACTTTTTTGAGAGCCGCCCATGAGTTGTCAATCCCGACGGCGACGCTGCCTCACGGGGTTCTTTTATATACAAATGACGTTACCAAGGCAAAATCCAGCGACCACCGGCGGCGACAAAAGTTTTCGCGCTATGATCACATTATCGCACCGAACCAGTTGCGGAAAAGCGCTTTGATGAAATCCGGCGTACCCGCGGATAAAATTGTTGTGCTGGGGAGTGCCCGCTACTGCCCTGAATGGATGGCGCAAAACTGGAAAATACTGCCCAAAGTCATTAAAGACGGGATGAATAGGACCGAGAAACTGAAATTGGTGTTTTTTCCCTCCAAACCGCAATGCAACGTGGATTTGGACAGACTGTCAGACACGCTAAAGATGTTAGCGGAAATTGACGGCATCCAGGTCATGATCAAACCCCATACAAGAACCGCCAGCCCTGTGGATTGGCCTGAGAACCGCAGCCTTTACGAGGCTTCCGATGTTTTAACCGCCGAATTGTGCGGATGGGCGGATGCTGTTCTCGTTGTCGGCTCCAGTGTCGTTACGGAGGCGCTCATGAGGGGAAAAACCGCATTATATCTGCAATACCTGCATGCCAATACAACTCTTTTTGAAGAATTGGAGGCCTGCTGGACGATCCGCGATGAATCGGAGTTGAAAAAGGCGGTATTATCCCTGCGGAAGGATAAAAATAAAATACCCTATCAAGAAGAAAATGTAAGTAGATACCTAGCCGCAGTCGTGCAAGGCGGCAGCGAGGAAAAGGACATACTGGGTCGGTATAAAGATTTTATTGTTGAAATCGCCTGCAATGCGATTGAAGATGATGGATAGGCGCGCACAAAAATTAGTTAGTGCCCATCCATAAATGGTCTTTTTGCCCACTCTCTGCGTTATGCTCAAAAAATAACCCTCGGAATATCAACTATATGCCTGTGGTTATTTTTTTCGCAGGCCTTGATCTTACACAAAAATCCTCATTTATAGACGGACACTGGCCCCATCAGCAAGCAGGGTT
>JAERRP010000599.1 GCA_016735415.1 Desulfobacterales bacterium
CAAGAACCTCGGCAACCGCCAGGCGGCTGAAATCGGTGTCGAAGCGCTGTGCACGAAACCTCTGGCAACAAATGCCCTCGTGGGCACCCTGCGCGAGATTCTGGACCAGGCCCACCGTTAGGTCATGTCATCAGATTCCTCTGGCCGCCAGGGGGGATAGAGGAAAATCGGGGGCGTTCATTCATACGTAGATTCAAGGCATGGCGGCAACCGGACTCCTTTTTAATCAACCGTTTATTTAGAAAAAAACGCCGATCACGCTTGGGATTGCAAAAAGGTTGCGATCATCGAATACGCAGGGCCGAAAATCCTTTCGAGACCAGGGTCGACAAGGATATGTTTTCCGCAAAGGTATAGGGCTGGCCGTTCACCATTAAATTGGGGATGGTTTCTGATGCCATATCATCCTGGTTTATGATAAATGCCACCGACCTCACGGCACCACCGCTGAAATTCAAATCGAAGGCCAATTCCAGTTCTTCATCCGACGTCGATTGTTCCAGGATATTGCCGGAACTTGATAAGGCGATAGTGCCGTTGAGCGCATGGCCCGACTGCGGATCCTCGTAGTCTTCCAGGATCCATACCATTTCCATGTTCAATTGACCGCTGTCCCGGTTCAAATCAAGCCTGGCATCCTGAACGATCGTAAAATCCTCATTGTTGAATGTAAATTCAACAACATCGCTGTCCTGGAATCCGGCGGCCACGCCTTCATTGAGACCATCCGGCAGTATATCCAGTACTGCCAAAACACCTTCCAAAGTCGCTTTGACTTCCTTTTCCGAAGGCCCGCTGCTGCATGCGATTGTGACAATCACCGACAATAGGGCCAAAATCAGCATTGCAGATTTGACTCGCATTTGAACTCCTCTCAGTGTTAGAGAAATTTGGATATGAACTTTGATACGGGTTTGGTGAGATCATTATCCGTCCAGTATTTGGTATGGGACATGGGATTCCACGAAGATAGAATACCCCCAACATTGATCGGAATATCTTTTGAAACGACTTTGCGGTAATCAGGATTGATCGCTTTCAAAGGATATCCCAAAACATCATCCGGATCATAGAAATTGAGCCATTTCGCCTTTTTTTTCAAATGGGTCGGCAATTTCGGAGGAGGAAACGCAATCGGCACGACCTTTTGATAAGCGAAAGTGAATAGGGGAATATTGCATCCGAAGGTAACGAATCCGACCAGGTGTTTCATTCGCTCGAAGCCACTTAGCTGGGTGCCGGTAGAATGCTGCTTATCCCAAATATAATTGGACATGATATGCCCGCCCAGCGAATGGGCCAGGACGATCATCGGCTTTGGTTGCGAACCCAGGTCCGAAACATAGATGTCCTGGATGGCAGCGCTGACGCGGAGATGTATTTCCTTATATACAGTATTCTCACCACTTTCCACTTTTTGATAGGCACTGGCATCACCAATTGACGTCAGTATGAATTTTCTTAAGCTGACAAAATCGATATCGCCCGATCTCTTGGCATCCCTGAGATATTTTAGCTGCCGCCCTTCCAGGATATCGGCCCAGTAGATCGTCCGCCATGCAATCGCGCCAGCATCTTTTCCTATATCCGACACCTGTCCGTTTAACTCGTCGATCATTTCATCCGCGAAATCAGGGGATTGGGATCCCATGCCGTGAATAACCAGAACAGCTAATTCGGTCGTCATGATAAGTCCTCCTTCTTTTAGGAATTTAAAACAAGATCCAAAAACAGGCCGGGGAAAGGTCTCCTTGGATGTCTCTCTTCTGGAAAATGAATTCCGGCGGAATCAGCGGGTGCTGCTCTCGCGGACAACGAGATCGGGGGGCAGGATGATGGAGGTGTTGCAGCCGGGCGCCGTTTCAAGCGTCCCGTCAAAAAGAAGCTGCGCTGCTTTGCGGCCCATCTCAAAGGAGTGGGTCTTCACCGAGGTGAGGGGGATTTCCAGAGAACGGCACACCAGGCTGTCATCGTAGCCCACGATCCCCACATCACGGCCGGGAACAAGGTTCCGCTCGCACACCGCACGATAAGCCCCCCGGGCAATCAGGTCGGTGAAACAGAAGACCGCGTCCGGCGGCTCCGGCCCGTCCAGCAAGCGGCCCATCTCCTCGTAGCCGGGGGTCTCTAAATCCCACGAGCCGGAAAACGCCACCAGACCTTCATCCGACAGCCGCCCGGCCAGGCACAGGGCACTCAGATACCCCATATAGCGGTTGAGCGAAATGGTGTAACGGGGGTGGGCTATGTA
>JAERRP010000033.1 GCA_016735415.1 Desulfobacterales bacterium
GGCCATTGCGCCGAACAGTTTATATTTAAACGGCCAGCGCCCGCCTTGCCACTCAGTATTTTCCTTCATCATCAGAATATTCCCGTCGGTAGGATTTCCCGAATTTATTGGGGTGTCTGACCATGTCTTTGATTACCTTGTGGCTATTGATGGTGAAATCGAGTCGAATGTCTCTGTCTTCCACGCGCACCGTTTTTTCATCCTCGCCACCGAGGATATGCCACACACCGATAGTGTGCGTTCCCGACGGAACAGATTCGATCTTGTAATTCCCTTTTGCATCGGTCAGGTCGTAGTAGATACTGGGTACCACAAAAACATCCGCAACCATCTTCTGGTGAATGTTACAGTAGATTTTATGGGCGCCCAATTCCTTGAACCAGAAGGATTTATGTTCACCCCTGGGATAATGCCCCAAATCAAAGGGTTCCCTGGGATGGGGTGAAAATACGTTGTGTCGGATGAATTCGGAATTAATGAAACGCACTTTCTGGCCGCTGACCACCGGTAGCAGGCGGGGTATAAATTTTTTATACTTTTGCTCCATGACGGCAGGCTCGACGGGCGCGGGGGATTGCAGGTTTTTGATGTACACCACGCCGCCTGTAAAATTCCTCATGGGTTTCAACCCGGATCTCTTTAACACGGTAACCTGTCCGGAAATACCGCCGGCCTCAACGTGCGTTGCATAAATCAACGCGAAAAGAAAAATCAGCTTCCGCATTTATTACACCTTCTTTCCTCCATCGGTTGTGGCATCAAGCTGGCCCCAAATCTTTTTTGCATGGGACCCTGATCAGTCCGGAGTGACGTGCTCCGACATTTCCGACAGATTAAAAATAAACTGGCTGAAAAGCTGAAACATAAGAATGCGGTTCGAATTTGCAACGAACAGGAACACGAATGATCCGGATTCCGTTTTTCGTAGGAATAGCGCCAACGGTCGCAGACGAGACAGAGACGCCCATGAGATTATGCGTTGCTTGCGAATAGTCATCATGGTAAAAAGCTCTGTGTGCCTCGAAAATCACGCATAGACGCCCCCGACGCCATAAAAATATAAGGGGTCGGGATTTGAAGCATACATAGCGGAATGGTTTATGATATAAACGGCCCTGCTATTGTAACTCCTTTACCGAAGGCACACGTTGCGATGGATCGTCCGTATCCAAAGCCGGCAAACGTGCAGGGGAATAAATTGAACTGGACAGGAAACGGAAGAAAAGGCGCCTGATTATCGAAAAGAAGCTTCCAAATATAAGCATAAAGACCAGACTCCGGTATGGTTGCAGGCTCGGGGCCTGACGATCATTTCATACTTAATGAGGAGCGGACCGACGCTATGGCAATTGAGGATCTCAAAGACCGCGTGAAGGCCCTGGATGCGACAAAAATTTTCTTCACGGATCTTAACGGCCGGCTCATGAGTCTGCCGGTGAACCCGGACCACCTTCCGCAAATCGTTCGTGATGGTATTGGATTCGATGGATCGTCGATTGCCGGTTTCGCAACCGTGGATAACAGCGACCGCCAGTTGTTCCCGGATCCGGACAGTTTGCGGGTGCTCGCGTTTCAGGATGAAACCCTGGGCTGCTTGATCGGGCGCATTTATAACGAACGCGGCCTGCGCGCCGCAACGGATCCTAGAGCCGTTCTGGAAAAAGTGGTTGAAAGGGCTGAGAGCGAGTACGGCTTTCGGTTCTTATTGGGGCCCGAGCATGAGTTTTTCCTGTTAAGCGGCGAAGAGTTCGGGGAAAAAGGGCATTCCGACCAGGCCGGCTATTTTGTGGCCCCGCCCCATGACAAAGGGGAGAAGGTGCGCAATCGCATTATCAGCGTTTTGGCTAAATGCGGCGTTGAGTTTGAGAAAGCCCATCACGAAGTCACCCCCTCGCAGCATGAAATCAATCTGGTACCGACCACACCGCTCGATGCGGCCGACCGCACCGTTATTTTCAATCACGTGACCTACAAGGTGGCGCGGGAGTTCGGTTATTTCGCCACCTTCATGCCCAAACCCTTCGACGATTTTAACCGCAGTGCCTTTCATATCCATTTGTCCATGACGGACCAGGAGGGCCACAACCTCTTTTATGATGCCGGCCGTGAAAACAATTTGAGCGCGACGGCCAGACAGTTTATCGGAGGTATTCTGAAGTATGGGCGGGAGACATCACTGGTCATGGCATCCACGCTCAATTCTTACAAGGCCTATGTTCTGGAAAAAGAAGCCCCCGTCATCCGGGGGTGGGGCTTGCGGAACCGCAGCTCGATGGTGCGCGTGCCTTATTCCGTCAATCCGCAAGGCACCCGCATCGAACTGCGCAATCCGGATCCTGCGGGCAATCCGTATCTGCAGATGGCTACGCTGATCGCGATCGGTCTGCGGGGCCTCGAAGAAAAACTCGACTGCGGCAAACCCGACCGTGGCAGTACTTACGATCAGCACCTGAAGCTGCGGGTATGGGATCGGCGGCAGCTGCCCAAATCTCTTTTTGAGGCCCTGGTAGAGGCCGAGCGCAGCAAGCTGTTACCGGAGATTCTGGGGAAACGGATCTACGATAATTATATGGCAATGAAAATGGCCGACTGGGAAGAACACCGCACGCACATCACCCCCCGGGAGCACAAAAAATACCTCGGCATTTGATCGCCGCAGGCTTGGCCTGCGAGCAGCATGCCGACATCGATCACAGGAGGAACCGATTTATGGAAGAATGGCAGGTCCAGCTACAGAACCTGGTGGATACGTTGGACAAACTCAAACAGCATATCCATGTCGCTCCGGAAGAAGAAGAGGCCATCACCTCGATGAAGACCAAGTGGGGAACGACGCCCTATTTCGCCGGACTTATGGATCCCGACGACCCCGCCTGCCCGATCCGCCGGCAGGTGATCCCTTCGTTGAAGGAGCGCCAGAACGAATTCGGGGTTGAAAACTATCTTATCTGGAAGGAAAACCGGGATACCGAAGAAGTCAGGCCGGATAGTATCGCCCGCCAATACCAGGACCGCGTGGCTTTCACGGTGACGGATGTCTGCGCCAACTACTGTCGGCACTGTTTCCGCAAGGAAGCCGTGGTGGACCGCGAGCTCAAACTGAGGATGGATGTGGACGAAGGCCTGGTGTGGATTCGCGCCCACGAAGAGGTTCGGGATGTTCTCATCACCGGAGGGGACCCCTTCATCCTTTCCGATGAAAAGATTGAGTATCTGATTCGCAAGTTGAGAGAAATCCCGCACCTCCAGATGATTCGTTTCGGGACACGTTCTCCGATCGTTTTGCCCCAGCGGATTACAGACAACCTGAAGAAAATACTGGACGGCTTCCACCGGGTTCCCATCTGGATCAACACCCAGTGCAATCACCCCAGGGAGATAACCGAGGAGACGGCCCGGGCGGTGTACGATCTGCTGCGTTGCGGTGTGAACGTCGGCAATCAGGCGGTGCTTCTGAAAGGGATCAATGACGATGTTGAAACGTTTCGAGAACTGCACCAGAAGCTGCTGACGATCCGGATTCGCCCTTATTACGTGTTCTACTGCGAACCGGCGCCGGGGATCGATCATTTCCGCACACCGGTGGAAAAAGGGGCCGAATTGATTCGTGACGCCATTCGGGGCCATACCACGGGACTGGCGCAGCCGATGTATGTGGTCGCCACCAATATCGGGAAAATTCCTTTGATGCCCGATTATTATATCGTGGGAAAAGACGAGAAGGAATACACCCTGAAAAATTACCAGGGGAAGCTGACGCATTGGCCGAATATTCCTGAATAAAAAGACCGGGCCTTTCGCCATCGGGTGGCGCCCGGTAATTTTTTTTGCGATTGTGAAAATGACGTCTGTGAGATTATGTGATTGGCGGAGAAAAGACCTGCGTTTATGACTTCCTCTGATAAGTCCGTCACCGCGGAAGCGGCCAGCGGGACGACATCCGTCTTTGACCTGGGCAAGATTCTGGACCTGTCGGTCAGTCATTTCATCCACGATGTTTACTCCAGCTTTCTGGCGCCGCTGCTGCCGCTTCTCATCGAGAAACTATCGCTGTCCCTTACCCAGGCCGGGTTTCTGACCACGGTCATGCAGATCCCGGCCCTGATGAATCCTTACATCGGTCAGCTGGCCGATCGGATCAGCGTTCGTTATTTCGTCATTCTGGCACCGGCCCTGACGGCCATTCCCATGAGCATGATCGGTGTGGCGCCCAGCTACGGCGTGCTGCTGCTCCTGCTGTTCGTGGCCGGAATCAGTGTGGCGATCTTCCATGTGCCGGCACCGGTGATGGTTGCCCGCCTGGCGGGCGGGCACAAGGGCCGCGGCATGAGTTTTTTTATGACCGGTGGAGAGCTTGCCCGCGCGGTGGGACCGCTGACGGCCGTGGGGGCGGTTTCCCTGATGGGCCTGGAAGGCTTCTACCCGATCATGCTGGTGGGGATCGTCGCTTCGGGCTGGCTCTACTGGCGGTTTCGCAAGGTGAATCTGGACATCTCCGACCGACGGCGAAAATTATCCGTGCGGGCCACCTGGAAAGGTATGCATCGGGTCCTGGGGCCGCTTTCGGCCATTCTGGTGGCCCGCGGATTTATGCATGCCGTCATGACCGCTTTTCTGCCCATCTTCATCATCATGGAAAGCGGCAACCTCTGGCTGGCCGGGGCCGCCCTGACGATTTTTGAAATCGCGGGCGTGGCCGGAGTTCTGGCGGCCGGCTCCCTGAGCGATCATCTGGGACGGCGCCGCATGCTGCTGATCTCGCTGTTGGGTGCGCCCCTGAGCCTGCTTCTGTTTGTATACAGCGGTGGATGGGTGCGGGTGGCGGCGCTGCTGCTCACCGGCTTTACCCTGCTGTCCACGACCCCGGTGATGCTGGCTCTGGTGCAGGAGCATGCCGACGGCAGCAGCCCGGCGGCCGCCAACGGCATGTTCATGATGATTTCATTTCTGGCGCGCTCGGCCGTGGTGGTGGTGGTGGGTATGATTGCCGATGGCATCGGTTTGCATACGACTTATGTGATCGCCGCGGCGGCCGGAATGACCGGTATTCCCTTTGTCCTGATGCTGCCGCGCCGATAGTCATGCCGGAAAGGATGCTTCCCGGTGCCTGAATCCAGGACGCCTTTTCTCTGATTCCCCCATTATGAAATTCTGATTCAGCAGGTTTGGTGCTACCGACGGTTGTGTAATGCATGGACAGC
>JAERRP010000575.1 GCA_016735415.1 Desulfobacterales bacterium
TGATACCGGCTCTGAAAAAGATGCGGGAAGCTGATTTTGTATATGAAAACGGACGATTTTATGTGCGCGCCATCGATCGGGGTTATTTGTTGGTCATCATGGGACCGGTTGTTTCGATTGCCATGGTAAAACTCAACTGTGACATCATTTTGCCGCAACTTAAAACCGAAAAACCGGTGGGCAAACTAAAGGGCTTGTTCAAACGATAGGGGTCGTACCAATCAGACCTGGACGGAAGGCGCCGTGCAAGACCGAGAAACATATTCAATCAACCGACGATCAAACCCATCCGTGGGATAAACGAGGGGTCAACAATGGCCAAGGCACAACCTACCACCAATTCGGCACCGGATGCCAAAATTAACGAAGCCCAAGTTTGCTTCTCAATGGGTCTTTTTGAAGAGGCCTTGTCTATTTTTGAACAGGTTTTGAAAGAATTTCCCGATCTCGAGAGCGATAAAAAGCACGTGGTCGAAGGAAAACTAATCGATATCCGAAAAGAGATCGAGGAGAAAGAGAAAGATGAGGGCGGCAGCGTTTCAAGCCAAGAAATTTCGATGCTTAAGAAATCTCTCTCGGGGCAGGAGGACATCCCGGCCATCATAGACAGCGGCTCGGCCTTTAAAGATTTGGGTTTGTTTGAAGAAGCCCTGGCCGAATTCGAGAAACTTCTGGTGGTCGACCATCCCATCGAAAAAATTGTCCCGGAGATGGCCGATTGCCTTTTAAAAGTACATTCGCCCACTGAATTGTTCGACAAAATTCTGAAAATTGCTGACGACCAACGCATCATTCCTGAAAAACGCGGGCGGTTACAGTTCCTGTTCGGCGAAGAGATGGAGAAACGCGATCATCGCGATTTATCCCTGGATCTTTACGAAGAATCCGAAAAGAACGCCCCCGAAGACAAAGAAATACAAAAGCGACTGGAACAAGTACGCTCAAGAGTTTCCAGCGGGTCAAAGTACGATTACCTGCTGCGCCAAAACCTTGTTTCAACCGAACAACTGCAGCAGGCCGCGAGTTTATCCAAACAGACACGTAAAAGTGTTGAAGCCGTTCTGATCGAAAATTTCGGCATATCCAAGGACGATATCGCCAAATCCTTTACCCAGTTTTACGGCTGTGCATTCAAAGCGTATGAGGAAAGCACAGCAACCCCTTATGAATTATTGGGTAATCTTAAGAAAACCTTTCTTAAGCATGAATTATGGGTACCCATGAATTGGGGCAAGGATGGGGTCGAAGTGCTGGTGGACGATCCGAGGGATTTGAACAAGACCGATAATATCAAGGCTTTGATGAAAACCAGCAAGATCACTTTCCACGTGGCCACCCGTGAAGACATCCTGGCCTATATCGATCGATTTTATTCCACCGATCAATACGCCGACATGGGAAGCGGCAGCGAAGTGATCGATAATTTCGATGAAATTCTGGATGTCTCTTTTGAAGAGGAAGAGGATATAGATGAGGTCAGCGACGAAGCTGACGAAAGTTCCAGCAAGGTCGTTAAACTAGTCGACCAGTGCCTGATTGCCGCCTATCGCAAAAATGCATCGGATATACACATTGAACCATCCCCCCAGACCAAATCCACCAATATCCGCTTTCGCATGGACGGCGTTTGCCAGGAATACATCAAAGTTCCCAATTCATTGGCCCGTGGCATCATTTCGCGTGTCAAAATCATGGCTAATTTGGATATCGCCGAAAGACGACTGCCGCAGGACGGTAAAATCAAGTTCAAACGCAAGGGCATACCACCCTTTGAACTGCGCGTGGCCACTCTGCCCACCGCCGGTGGATTTGAAGATGCCGTACTTCGTATTCTGGCAACGGCCGGTGTCATGAAATTGGACGATATGGGCCTCAAAGAGCGCAATTTTGAAGTTATGCAAGAGGTTCTGACGAAACCCTACGGCTTGATTCTGGTGGTCGGTCCTACCGGTTCGGGTAAAACCACCACCCTGCATGCCGCCCTGGGACACATCAACAAACCGGGTGTTAAAATATGGACAGCCGAAGACCCGGTCGAAATTTCGAAAATCGGGCTGCGCCAGGTCGAAGCAAAGCCCAAGATCGGTCTTGATTTTGCCCGCATCATGCGTGCCTTTCTGCGCGCTGACCCTGACATTATTATGATCGGCGAGATGCGCGACGAGGAAACCGCAACCATTGGGGTGGAAGCGTC
>JAERRP010000869.1 GCA_016735415.1 Desulfobacterales bacterium
TCTGTTTTTATCCAAGCATGAGAAAAAGCCCAAACCCATCCAAGGCCTTTCGGGGATCTATTCCCTGAAACGGCTGTCCGAAGTTCTCTGAAGATCCCCATTTTGTATTTTATAAGCGTCACAAATTAATACCAGGGAAGGACTGCGTCCGCATTTCCATTTTATGCCTCCTCCCCAAAATAAAGGTGACAGGTACTTTTTGTTCTCCCTAATCAGCGGCCGGGTCCGGGACTGGTAACCCGCTGCGGATATGGAGGTCCCGCTGGGGAAAGGGGATCTCCATATGAGCGGCCTTGAGAGCCTCGAAAATCGCAAAATACAGGGCACTGCGCACCCGGCGCCGGGCTGTATGGCGGACATCGATCCAGAAGAGCAGCTCGAAATTGATGCTGTTGTCACCGTATTCCACGAACCGCACCGTGGGCGCGCGGTAGTCGGATACCAGCGGTTCGCGGGAAGCCACCTCCAGCAGGATCTTCTCCACCGCATGCGGGTCGGCGTCATAGGCCACTCCCACGGGCAGGTCGATGCGGATGAAGGCCGAGGAAAGCGAATAATTGACGATGGTGTTCGTCACCAGATCGGCATTGGGAATCAGGTATTCGATATTGTCCCGCGTGCGGATTTTAGTCGCCGCCAGGTAGATATCGGTTACCGCGCCCAGGTTGCCGCCCACTTCGATCCAGTCGCCTTTGCGGACTTTGCCTCCGAAGATGATGCTGAAACCGCTGATGATGTTGGCGGCCAGACTCTGCAGCCCCAGTCCCACGCCGATACCGACGGCACCGGCAAACACCAGCAGAAAGCGCAGGTCGATCCCCACGATACTGAGCGCAATCAGAAAACCGATGCCTAGAAAAGCATAGTTGAGCAGGGTGTTGAGAACGTAGCCCAGCCCCTGATCGATCCCCAGGTGCGGATAGATCCGGTAGTCCAGGTAGGCCCGCAGGAGCCGCGAGGCATAGAAGAACGCCATCAGGATGATGATGGCACTGACGATGGTCCAGAGGGTAATGGTGGCCCCGCCCAGAATCAGCACCGGAATGGCCATCGCCCGCCGCAGGATGGCCAGGAGCCCCAGCAGGTTCAGGATGATCGAGCCCGTGGCCAGCACCGTGGCATATAGCAGCAGGCTATTGAGGGAACGATGGAGCGTGTGACCGGCCTCGTCATTGCGCGGCAGGGCGTCGGCACGCTTCCGGAGCGCCGTCTGGACGGCGTGGTAGACCATCATGATCAAAACGAAAGACACGCCCGAAGACCAGATTTTGACGATCACCACGCGGCCCAGATTGACATAGCCGAAACACCACAACAGCGCTGCCGCCAGCACCACCCCGATCACGATATAATAAAAGCGCTGCAGAAAGCGCAGAAAGGCCTGATAGAGGGGATAGGGGAAGGCGGGCAGAAGGGAGAGCAGGGCCGTTTTTTTGAGATGCAGCAGGAACAAAACAACGACGATGGAAAGCGCGACCACAAACTCGGCAAAGGCCAGGACGTCGGGGGGCAGTCGGAGGGCCTCGGCGCTCCAGAAAATCGCAATGCCCGCCAGAGAGTATAGCAACACCAGCCGCACCAGGCGGTAGATCGAGCGGCCGTACTTCATGGTGACCTCAAAGAGATCCCGCGTCAGGGATTCGCGCAGCAGATTGAGCAGCAGGGCCCCCACGGCCCACAGGATGAACATCCGCCCCAGGATGACAAACCAGGCCGCCTCGTAACGCACGAGGGCGTTGACCAGGCTGTAGGCCGCCAGCAGGCTCAACGGAATCAGCGCTGCCACGACAACGCGCAGGCCCGATAGCACAAAGGGATAGACCGTCGCGGGGATCTTTTGGCGATACGGCTCCACCCGCCGTTCAATGCGCCGCAACACACGCCGCTGGCCGATCAGGCTGTAGAGAACAGCGGTGATGAAAACCAGCATAATCAGAGAGCCGGCCACCCCCAGCACCCGGCTGTGCTGGATCACCACGGCGACCAGGATGGCGATGTGCTCTGGAGAATCAAGGGCCCAGCGGTAAATGGTGCGGAGGGTGCCCATGCCCCACCCCAGGGGCTCGCGCTCGAAAAGCGAACGGGCCTGCCGGGTGAGATCTTCCCGGACCTCAGTCGCCTGGCGCAGCATGGCCTCGCCCATGTCCTCGGAAATGCC
>JAERRP010000862.1 GCA_016735415.1 Desulfobacterales bacterium
ACTGGGCCACTCCCCCCTGCAGTAAAAGGAGCCGGTCAGGCTGCACGCCCTCCAGGATAAGACAGCCATCAAAAAGGCCATCATCGCCAATGACTTCAAAGACGACCAGCCGACCCCCCGGGCCGTCGAAGAGGCCTACCGGCGCTTGATGCATAACCGCGACATCAACACCACCCTGGCTTCGATTGGAGCGGCCGGTTCGAGGGCGCGTTATTTCAGCGTAGACATCTGTGACCCACAGAAGCTGGAAGCGATCCTGAAGGATGCCCGTCTGGTACATGGCCCCCTTAAGGCCATCATTCACGGAGCCGGAATCCTGCAGGACCGGTTGATCGTAGACAAAACCCCGGAGCAGTTCGTGCGCGTGTTCGACACCAAAGTCCGCGGTCTTTTAAATCTGATGGATGCATCCAGGGACGATCCGTTAGGTTGGATCGTTCTGTTCTCATCGGTCGCGGCCCGCTTCGGCAACGTCGGCCAGGCCGACTATGCCGCCGCCAATGAAGCCCTCAACAAAATCGCCCAGTCTGAATCTGCCCGGCCCGGCACCTGTCGAATCAAATCCATTAACTGGGGGCCATGGGACGGCGGCATGGTTTCTGCAGCCCTTAAAAAAACCTTTGAACGCCGAAGTATCCCGCTGATTCCCGTAGAGACCGGCACCCGGGCTATGATCGCGGAAATGAGCGCTTCCGCGGACGAAGCGGTCGAGGTTGTGATTGGCTCCGAACTGCCGTCCACGAATGACGCCGATATTCCTGCCAGAACCGCAGCGCGGATCAACCCGCCCGCCGCTGGTTCAATGAATACTGCCTTCCAGAGCGACGTCAGCCTGGAGCACTATCCGATTCTTGACGATCATCGCCTGAACGGCAACCCCGTGGTGCCGTTTGCATTGATCACCGAATGGTTGGGGCACGGCGCCCTCCACAACCATCCCGGCATGCTTCTGAGCGGCATCGACAACATGCGCCTGCTAAAAGGCATTGTTCTGAACGGTGACGGCCCGCGCCCCATTCGGGTTCTGGCCGCGAACGGCGATTCAAACGCCGATGGCTACCAGATCCAGATGGAATTACACAACGGCCAGGCACCCGGCCAGAGCGTCATTCACTGCCGGGCAACGGCGCGTTTATCCGATCGACTCCCACCGCCGCCGGTCTTCACCATCCCGGAAAGCCTGACCCACGGCGGTTATTCGCGCAAGCCCGAGGATATTTACGCCGATATCCTCTTCCAGGGCCGCCGGCTGCAGGGGTTGCGCCGCGTGAGGGCCTGCTCTTCCGACGGGATGCGGGCTGATATTACATCGGCGCCGGCACCGTCTCAGTGGATCAAAAACCCGGCCCGGAACCACTGGATTGCCGACCCCCTCATCCTGGACTGTGCTTTTCAAATGGCCATTCTGTGGTGCTATGAACAGTCCGGAAGGGTATCACTGCCCAGCTACATGGCTTCCTACCGACAGTACTGCCGTCGATTTCCTTCCGACAACCTGCAGGTTGTTCTGGTGGCCAGCAGTATAACGGGTCCCAAAATGGTTGGCGACTTCTTCTTTTTAGGCCCGGACCAACGTGTTTTAGCCACGATCCGTGGTTTGGAATCCGTTATGGACGATCATTTGTTGCGGGCCTTCAAGCCGGACCGTTCCCATGCCGCCTGATTGTCACCGGAGGGTCTTCTATCAACCATGCCGATACGTTTTTTCTCCTAAGGGCCCGGGGGAAAACAGTTTCACATTCATAGGGCTCGCGCAAAAATAACTTCACACCCGGATCTTTGTACGCCATGATCACGCGATTTCTCGTTATCGTCATCCTGTTGCTACAACTGAGCGCCGCCAGACCGGAAGTGCTGACCGCTCAGAAGGCCGCCGTCCCCCCTGCTTCCGAGGACCAGGCTGCGCTGCACCTGGCGCAGGCCATCATGTGCGGGTCCATCGATAATTTCAAGCCGGTCAATCTCAGTGCCGTGTACCCCGTTTCCCAGGGGACGGTAATGTGCTTTACGGATTTCGATGTCGTACCCCGCGAAACAGCGCTTTTTCACTTATGAATCAAACGGGATGCACTCGTGTACCGCAAGCGGCTTATCCTCAAACCGCCGCGTTGGGCCAGTGTCAGCAGTATCAAGCTGCGCGAGGCGGACAAGGGGCCCTGGCGGGTCGAAGTCCGCGATGCTTCCGGTCGACTGCTTGCGACCCTCCGCTTCAGTATTACGGAATAGCCCATGCCTCCTTTCCCGGACAATTTACTGGGCACCATTCGCTGGCAGGATGTGATTGACATTCTCCTCAACAGCTATATCCTCTTCCGCCTTTATATTCTGCTTCGCGGCACACACCTCTTTCGATTTGCCGTCTTTATTGCCTTTCTGCTCGTGTCCCAGCGAGCGGTTTCATTCTACGGCATGATCATTACCAATACCGTCCTCCAATACTTTACGGCCCTGGTGGCCATCGGCGTATTGATCGTATTCCGCTATGAAATCCGCCGAATTTTCCAATCCAAGAGCGTGAAGGATATTTTTTGGCGCGTGGGCACCAAGCCGGTTCAAACGCCCATCGAAATCATTTCCGACAGCGCTTTTCGGATGGCCCGACGCAAAGTCGGCGCCCTGATCGTATTCAAAGGCAACCAACCCGTCGACGGCCTGATCCAGAGCGGACTGGACTGGCAGGGTCGCGTATCGCGCGAAATGATCGAAAGTATTTTCTGGCCCGATAACCCGGTGCATGACGGTGCGGCCGTTATCGAAGGCGATCAGATCATGCAGGTTTCCGGAATTCTGCCGCTTTCGGATCGCAAGGATCTGCCCAGCCGATTCGGAACCCGCCATCGGGCCGCCCTGGGCCTGGCCGATATGTCCGACGCCCTGGTGCTGATTGTGTCCGAAGAACGGGGCACCGTGGGAATCGCCAAAGGCGGTGAAATCCACGAGATCGACAATCCGAGGATGCTCGAGGATCGTCTGCGGTTGCATCTGGGGCTCAGTCCGGAGGGTATCCGGCGGGGAAAGGACATGCAGTGGTCGGCGGCGGTGGCGGCCGTATTATCGCTGGTCATCGTCACCGGCATCTGGTCCAGTTTTTCGCTGGGGGTGGTCCGGACCCTTACGACCATCAATGCGCCCATCGAATACATCCGGGGCAACCCCGATATGGAAATCATCGAAACCTCCGCCACCTCGGTCAATATTCAAATCAGCGGATCGCGGGCTTTAATCAACGCCATCAGCCCGAATCAGGTCAAAGTACGATTCGACCTGACCAATGCCCCGGCGGGCCGCAACATCATCACCGTCCAGGAGAGTCAAATCTCTCTGCCCCGGGGAGCCAAAATAAAAAAATTCGACCCCGCCAGTGTCGAAATCATGATCGACACTCCGGGACGTAAAAAATTGCCGGTCCAGGTGGACTGGGAAGGCCGGCTGCCACCGGGTCTTCTGGTACAGGATGTGCGCTTAAAACCGGATGTCATCGAAGTGATCGGCGGCCAAATGCTGATCGATCGGCTGGCGACCGTGTATACCGAAAAAGTGCTGGTGGACAACCTGAACACTTCAGGTGAAATTCAGGTGGCAATTGCATTGCGCCCGGCTTCGCTTAAACTTTCTGCGCAACAATCCGATCAGGTCATGGTCTCATACAAGCTTGTACCACGCCGCTGAAAGCAGCCGCTGTCTGAACGTCGGCCCAGGCAACACCCATAATGGAGATGTTTTCGTCCACTTCTCGGCGATTCAAATGGACGGATTCAAAACCCTGGCGGAAGGAGACCATGTGACATTCGACATCGAGCATGGTCAACGCGGTCCGGCCGCCAAAAACGTCGTTCGAACCGAATCCGCACCATCGGATCGGAGAGAAGAAGCATTGGATGCCGTCTAGACCGACATCCGCCTGGCAGTATTCACGTTTACCTGCCGCAACATCCTGCCCGCACAGACTAAGCCAATCCAGCCTTACGTTTGATGCGTACCAGACCCGGGCTGTTATGCAGGTACATTAAAGGTGAACATAAACCCGCACA
>JAERRP010000690.1 GCA_016735415.1 Desulfobacterales bacterium
TCTGTTTTTATCCAAGCATGAGAAAAAGCCCAAACCCATCCAAGGCCTTTCGGGGATCTATTCCCTGAAACGGCTGTCCGAAGTTCTCTGAAGATCCCCATTTTGTATTTTATAAGCATCGCACATTAGTACCAGGGGAAGGACTGCATCCGCATTTTCATTTTAGGCCTTCTCCCCAAGTACATTTCTGAGAATTACATAAGTTCAAGCAGGCCAATCTGGTTTAAAATCTGCCCTGTTTTGAGCGAGGCTTGCTTTATAAATAAGTACCTGTCCCTAATCCTCCTAATCCTCAGTCTCAACAAGAAAAACAGTTACGGTGCCGGAAAAATAAATACATATTAGCTTGTCACGAGATTTTTCATTACGCGCTTGCGCCCAAGGGTCTTCCCGACGTTTATTCCTCATCCCCGAAAAATAACCTTGAGGGAGAGCTCATCTCGCCACACGGCGCAGATGTTGCGCCCGCAGGCGAAAAATCGTGAGAATACTGATGGCGAATCGAAACAAATGCACAATTCCCTAATATTCATTTTGTATCGCGTGGAATCTTGACGATCTATATATCATTTGTTATATTCGTAACTCCGATACATCTTTGGTAATCAGGGGCTTTGTTAATGAATCTAAAACCGACTAAGGATTATTCAAGTCAGATCAAGCGTCTCCGTGAGAGGATGGGATTGACGCAGGTTAATCTCGCTGAGCGCCTCGGAGTGTCTTTCCCCACCGTTAATCGATGGGAGAATGCCAAATCCAAGCCGTCGCAACTATCATGGAATCGCCTATTAGAGCTTG
The DNA here is from genome assembly GCA_016735415.1 of Desulfobacterales bacterium. The sequence continues at coordinate 799 of JAERRP010000690.1, forward strand.
CGGGTGAATCCTACCCTGATGTCCCTAAAATGGAGCCGCCGCCCTATGGCAGTGCACCTCCGGTACTCGATTTTGCGGCCAGCCCGGATATCGTCAGATCCCTGGTTGAGGGAGAACGACTATCCTTTGGGCATCTGGCCAATCCCGCTTTTGCCACTGAGATTGCAAGCATTGACCCTTTGCCCCACCAACGGATAGCGGTCTATGATCATATGTTGAAGCAAGCGCGATTGCGTTTTCTGCTGGCCGATGACGCCGGCGCCGGTAAAACCATTATGACCGGCTTATATATCCGCGAGATGCTGTCACGTCGCTTATTGAATCGAGTGTTAATTGTTCCACCTGCGGGGCTTGTAGGCAATTGGCGGCGAGAACTGCAATTGCTGTTCAGTCTGCCGTTTAACATTGTTAGTGGGAGCGATGCAAAAAACGACAATCCTTTCATCGGCCACCAAAGCGACAGAGTCATTGTCAGTGTGGATACGCTGGTCGGGGAGCGGGTTTTTGCCCGGATCGCTGAGGAAGGGGTTGAGCCCTATGAACTTGTGGTTTTCGACGAGGCCCACAAGTTGTCTTGCGACCGAGGGGCAGATTACCGCATTAGAAAAACGGGACGGTATAAACTTGCCGAAGCTATTGCAGGTGCGCAAAATGGTGACCGTGGTTGGCATTTGCCATGGCATGCACATCACTTGCTGCTATTGACGGCGACACCCCACATGGGCAAAGAGTATCCCTATTATGCGCTTTGGCGTTTACTCGAGCCCGAGGTGCTGACGACACCGGAAGCCTTTGACCAATTTCCCACCGAACAACGCCACCACTATTTCATCCGTCGCACCAAGGAGGAGATGGTGCGTCTCGATGGAAACCCCCTTTATCCAAAGCGTTTTTCAGATACGCTTGGATACGCATTATCCCAAGGCGACATCAGTGAACAAAAGCTATATGACGAGACCACGGAATACCTCCGTTATGTATACAATCGTGCCAAGTTGCTTAATCAGTCGGCGGCCCGTCTGGCCATGGGCGTTTTTCAGCGTAGGCTTGCCAGCTCGACCTATGCGTTGCTGTGTTCCTTTGAGCGGCGAATTGAGAAGCTGGACAAGATCATCGACGATGTTCAGTCCGGTCGCTTGACTATAGAGCAACTTTTGACAATACAGCGAAGAATTCGAGAAGATGACGATGTCTTCGAATCGAAGTCCGCTGATGAGGAAAGCTCCGAGGACGGCGTTGAAGAAAACGAGGTTGCGGAGGGAAAACTGCTGCATGGTGTCATCGCGGCATCATTGGCCGACCTTATTGCCGAAAAGGAGCAAGTCCTTCAACTGAAAGGGCTGGCCGATCAGGTCCACAAGAATGGCGGGGAATCCAAGTTTGAAAAGCTACGCGAGGTCATCACGGAAGAAAAATATTCCCATGAGAAATTTCTCATTTTCACCGAACACCGCGACACCCTTGATTATCTAATTCGTCGGTTGAGTGGGCTGGGATATACTGGGCAAATTACTCAAATTCATGGTGGCATGCACTACACGGAGCGGCAGGAGGAGATTGAGCGTTTCCGGAAACCAACTTCGAAACGCGGATCGCGCTTTCTGATCTGTACGGACGCTGCTGCCGAGGGAGTTAATCTTCAGTTCTATTGGATCATGATTAATTACGATGTGCCCTGGAACCCGGCTCGTCTCGAACAGCGCATGGGCCGTATTCATCGTTACGGCCAGAAACACGATCCTGTCATCATTCTCAATCTTGTGGCACCTGCCACACGTGAAGGTCGGGTTCTCAAAACCCTACTGGACAAACTTGAGAAAATCCGCAAGCAACTCAAATCCGAAAAAGTTTTTGACAGCATTGGCCGCATATTCAGCGAAGTTTCCATCAAGGCCTATATGGAACGCGTCGTTTCCGGCGATGATGTCAATCAGATTGCCAGGGAATTGGATGGATGTCTCACGAAGGAACAAGTCAAAGCGATTCAGGAGCACGAACGGCGCATGTTTGGGGACGGCGGTGATGTGAAAAAGGAACTGCCGCGTTTACGGGAAAGCATTGAACACGAGACGTTCTTCCGATTGTTACCTGGCTATGTGCGCAAATTCGTAACTTCGACGGCGCCATCGGTTGGCATAAAAATCGAAGGTGACCTGGGAGAATTTTTCAGCCTTCGACCTGCTCAAAAGGGGGCAACCGATCCATTACTGACCGCCATTGATACTTATCCGCCCTCGCAATCTAAACGGTTATCCATTTTACGTCCGGCCGATCGTCAGTCTTGTGTCTGGATGCATCCCGGCGAGCCGGTGTTCGAAAGCTTCCGCGAGTTGGTCCGACAGAAACTCGGCAAAGAAGCCTTGCGTGGAGCCGTCTTTGTAGACCCCACAGCGCCAAAGCCCTACCTGTTTCATATGGCGCGTTTAACGGTGATTCGAAAGGCTGATCCCGAGATTCCCGAACTGGCCCATGAAGAAACCGTGGAGTGCCGTCTGGTCGGAGTAAAGCAAACAGAAAGTGCTGAGATTAGCGTGTGTCCCGTCGAGCACCTCTTACTTTTACGGGGCGGCCAGGGACTGCCACCTCAAGCGCAGCGCATGGCCGTTGAAGGCCATGGTCAGCGTGATCAGGCCCGAGCATATCTTACGGAACGGATTTGCCGTTCGCTGGCTGTCGAATGTCGGGAAAGGCGGATAGCATCACTTCCCG
>JAERRP010000512.1 GCA_016735415.1 Desulfobacterales bacterium
GCATCCGCGGGTGACCGCGTCCAGTCCGTGAGACTCAAAGGTCACTTTTTTCCCCTCCTCGCGGGCCCGCTGGCGGAGGATGCGGTAGTAGTGGGGGGCGCAGGTGGCTTTGAGCTGCAGGGGGGTTTTGTCGCGCTGGTCATAGAACCAGTTGAGGGTTTCCTCGTATTCGCGGGCGTTGATTTCCTGGTCGATCATGTATTTGCCCCGGCCGGTCGGTACCAGGAGAAAAATATGGTGGGCCACAGCGCCGAGCTTGACGGCCAGTTCCTGGATCTTGGGGATCTGGTCGAGGTTGAGTTTGGAAATGGTGGTGTTGATCTGGAATTCGATGCCGGCTTCTCTGGCCAGTTCGATCCCCCGCAGGGCCCCCTCGAAGGCACCTTTGACACCCCGGAAATCGTCATGTTTTTCTTTGGTGGCGCCGTCCAGACTGACGCTGATCCGCTTGATGCCCGCTTCGGCCATCTGGCGGGCATACGCGGGCGTCACCAGGGTGCCGTTGACGGCCATGACCATGCGCAGTTCCTTATCGGTGCCGTAGCGGGCGATTTCGAAGATATCGTCGCGCAGCAGGGGCTCACCGCCGGTCAGGATCACGATGGGGCGGCCCAGCTCGGCGATCTGGTCCAGCAGGCGGAAGGATGCGGCCGTGTCCAGTTCGCCCTCGAAGGGCCCCTGATCGGCCGAGGCCCGACAGTGCTTGCAGGCCAAGTTGCAGTTGCGGGTGGTCTCCCACGCCACCAGGCGCAGGGGGGTGTCTTTTTTATCGCCGTCAGCGGCGCCATGGGGGTGGCCGCCGGGATGGCCGGTGTGGTCGGTCATGGTCGATTTTCCTCCAGGGGCAATCAGGGTCAGGCGTCAAAAGTGATCTCGGGGCCCGGGATGGTGCGCTTGCGACGTTTTTCAAGACCCTGTCAGTGATCGTATTTTATGGTCGGAGGTTCCGACGGACTTCGGTTTCAGTCGTTCAGCAGGCGCGCGGCATCCAAGGCGAAATAGGTCAGGATCATGTCGGCCCCGGCGCGCTTGATGGACGTGAGGGTTTCCATCATCACGCGGTTTTCGTCGATCCAGCCCTTTTCGGCGGCGGCTTTGATCATCGCAAACTCGCCGCTCACGCTGTAGGCCGCCACCGGTAAATCGATTTCTTCCCGAATCCGGCAGATGACGTCGAGATAGGGCAGGGCCGGTTTTACCATGATGATGTCCGCGCCCTCGGCCACATCCATGCTGGCCTCGCGCAGGGCCTCCTGGGCATTGGCCGGATCCATCTGGTAGGTGCGCCGGTCGCCGAACTGGGGGGTCGAGTCGGCCGCCTCCCGGAAAGGGCCGTAAAAGGACGAGCAGTATTTGGCCGAATAGGCCATGATGGGAACATGCTCGAAGCGGTTGTCATCCAGCAGGGCCCGGATTTCGGCCACCCGGCCGTCCATCATGTCCGAGGGCGCCACCATGTCGGCGCCGGCCCGGGCGTGGGAAAGAGCGGTTCGGGCCAGCAGGTCCAGGGAGGCGTCGTTGTCGATCCGGCCTTTTTCCACCATGCCGCAGTGGCCGTGGTCCGTGTACTGGCAAAGGCACACGTCGGTGATGACCGCCATGTCGGGCAGGGCCTGCTTGACCTTCCTGACCGCTTTCTGCACGATGCCGTCGGGCGCGTAAGCACGGGTGCCCAGGGGATCTTTCTTGTCGGGCAGGCCAAACAGAATGACGGCCGGAACGTGTACTTCGGCCGCCTCGCGAACCTTCCGGACCAGATGGTCGATCGACATCTGGAAGTGCCCGGGCATGGACGGAATCGGGTTTTTAATGTCCCGGCCCTCGACGGCAAACAACGGCAGGATCAGGTCGTTGACGCACAGCTCGGTCTCGCGGATCATCCGGCGGAAGGCCTCGCTTTGGCGCATGCGGCGGGCACGGGACTCGGGAAAAAGCATTTTCGTCCCCCTTTCTGGGTTTCGCGACCGGAAGGTCTTCCGATCGGCCGGACAGAAAACAAACGGCCTGTTCACCTTGTGTCGGTGTCGCTGCAGGCCGCTCTGAAACTATGGTTTAAATGGTTTCGCTGATCTCAGCGTCCGTCAGATAGCAGGCGGGGTCGGGCGCCCAGACATCGCCGCTGATGGCCTCGGCCCGGACGCGGAAGTTGCCGCCGCAGATGTTCAGCCACCGGCAGGTGGCGCAGCGTCCGGTGACATACGTTTTTTTGTCTTTCAGCCGTTTCATGAGGGGGTCGGACATATCGGTCCAGATTTCGGAGAAAGGTCGGTCCTTGACGTTGCCGAAACTGTGATGGCGCCAGAACTGGTCGGCGTGGACCTGGCCATCCCAGCTCACGCAGCCGATGCCGCGGCCGGAGTTGTTGCCCTCGTTCATCTTGAGCAGCTCCAGAACTTCGGCGGCGCGCTCCGGGTCCTCCTGCTTCATGCGCAGATAGAGGTAGGGACCGTCGGCGTGGTTGTCCACCGTGAGCACTTCCTTGGGTTTGCCCCGGTCGTGCAGGTCCCGGGTGCGCTCGATGATGAGATCCACGGCCCGGCGGGTTTCCGCATGGGTCAGGTCGTCTTCCACCAGGCGGGAACCGCGCCCCGCGTAAACCAGGTGATAGAAGCAGACCCGGGGGATGTCCATCTCTTCCAGCAGATCGAAGATGGCCGGGATCTCTCCCACGTTGAACTTGTTGATGGTGAAGCGCAGTCCCACCTTGATGCCGGCTTCCTGGGTGTTGCGAATGCCTTGCAGGGCATCTTCAAAACAGCCCTTGACGGCGCGGAAACGGTCGTGGATGGCTTTCATGCCGTCCAGGCTGATGCCGACATAGGAGAGGCCGATCTCCTTCAGGGTGTGGGCTATTTCCCTGGTGATCAGCGTGCCGTTGGTGGAGATGACCGCCCGCATGCCTTTGCTGACGGCATATTCGGCCATCTCCGGCAGGTCGGGCCGCATCAGGGGCTCACCGCCCGAAAACAGCATCACGGGCGAGCCGAACTGAGCCAGATCGTCGATCAGTTCCTTGCCCTGTCGGGTGGTCAGTTCGTTGTCGAATTTCTGGTCTTTGGCGTGGGCATAGCAGTGGATACATTTCAGGTTGCAGCGCCGGGTCATGTTCCAGACAATGACTGGTTTTTTGTCCTCGGAAAATTGCAGCAGATGCGACGGCATCCGGCCTGAATGACGACCGTAGCGCAGGGCGTCGGACGGTTCCACGGTGCCGCAATAAAGCTTTGAAATTCCTATCATTTAACGCCCAAACGTTCAGTGGGGGGGACGGTTCGGCGCGGTTCAGGCCGTTTCGTATCAGACCGCTGATGAACTGTTCCGGGTTTTGAAGGGCCTGACGGTTAATGGAAAAACGATGTTTGCCGGTTTTTTCCACCACCAGCTTGAGCCCCAGTTCGAAATCGGCCGCCAGTTTCCGCTCGAATTCCCCCAGCGTAATCGCGTTATCTACAAGCTGTTCCATCACGAAGTCAATAGCGTCTTCCTCGAGGACGATGTTGATATCGTGGGCTTGGTAGAATTCCAGTTCGATTTTCTTGATCTGGTCATAGCTGGATTTGACGCGCTTGAAAATCTGACCCAGATCCGAAACCCGGTTTACATAAAAGGCGGCCAGGATATCCAGCCGCGAGGGCGTCATGCTGAGGTTGTATTTGTCGGACAGAATGTGGTGGTTTTCACGGATATAGGTCCGGATGGCTTCCTTTTCGGCCCGACGCAGGCTTTCGAACTGACCCTCGGCTTCCAGTGTGCCTTCCGCGGTGGTGATCCGTTCGAGAACGGCCTGCGGTTCCCGGATCACCATCGGGGTAACCGGAAACTTGCGGATACCGACCGAGGGCAGGCGTTTCTCAAACGGCAGCAGAGCCCTTTCGACCGCACTGACCAGACCCCGGGCGCCGGTATTTTCGGCGAAGGCCTCACGGGCCAGCAGGCGCAGGGCCTCGTCC
>JAERRP010000469.1 GCA_016735415.1 Desulfobacterales bacterium
TCCTCCTCCTGGTGATCAAGTGTCCGCCCGCCCGAAACGACGGCCTGCGCCGTTCCGGGTTTCGGCGGTATTCCGGAGCACGGGAAGCACCGGTGTTCTTACTTCTTGTCCCGCCGCTCGCGGTAGCCTTCATATTGCAGTGTTTTGGCATTTTTTTTCTGCTTGGCGGCCACCGCGGGAGCGGGGCCGCTGAAAGTATCCTGTACAACCGTGCGCAAGGCATCGACTTCCGTCTCCAGGTTTTCCGTTACGCGCCGGGAGCCCACCACTTGATTGATGGCCGCCTTTTCCTGGCGGTAGGACCGGATACGCTGCATGGCCTGATCGGCTTTACCTTCCCGGATATCCGCCGCCACTTCCTCCTTGAGCCGACTGAAGTCTTCCTGGACCACCTTGTCACGCCAGTCGTCCTTGCGGATGGACCCCATGACATCTTTGGCATCGTTCACGCAGGCCACCGTAAAACGATCCGCAAGGGCTGCGCTGAGCTGACGGTCGCCTTGCCGGTATTGGACCCGGATATCGTCCAGACGAAATGTGCGGGGGACGTTGGTGGGCACCTGGAAAGTCAGATAAAACTTGCGGGACTGGCCGTGGTGCAGGCTGCCGGGATTGAAAACGGCCCGGGCCCCGATCCGTTCGACCCGGTATCCACCGGCATCGACCAGCTCGACGCCCGGGGGCAGCGGGACGCTGACGCTGATGGACTCGGCCGCGGCCGCGCGCGCCAGTTGATATTCTTTTCGGAATACGGCCGCAAAGGCGGAGGGATTCTCGAGGTAGTAATAGCTGCCGCCACCGTTGTCGGCCAGAATTGTCATGAGCTCTTCGTTGAATTCCTGCCCGACACCCACCGTGCTGACGGCAAAGCCCTTCTCGATACCGATGGCGGCCATATTCCCAAGCGCGTAGGGATCGGTAATGCCCTGATTGGCCAGGCCGTCCGAAATCAGAATAATCCGCTGCATATTCCCATTGGGCGATGAAGCGGAGGCAATTTCGATACCCCGGCGCAGGCCGCCGCCCAGGTTGGTGCCGCCATTAGCGCTGATGCGCCCTATGGCCCCGGCGATCCTCTTGCGGTTGGCGGCCGTCATGGGCCTCAGATCGGCGACCTGTTCGACCGCGTTCGAATAGGTCACCAATGACAGACGGTCCTGCGTGGAAAGCGTCTCCATCAGCCGCAAAACCGCCTGACGGGCGTCATTGATCTTGCGCCCGTTCATCGACCCGCTACGATCCAGCACCACGATCAAATCGACACTGGCGGCGGGCGAATTCAGCCCGGGCGCCTTTTCGGGTGCTGTCAGGGTCAGTGCCAGGCTGACGCGCCCGTCCGAGCCCTGCAGGACCTTGTCCTGGACCAGGCGCCCGCTTACCAGGAGTCCTTCCCCGTTGCCGGCCGGATTGGCGCTGGTTCCGTTATTAAGTCCCGCCCACGTTCCGGCCTGACCCGTCAGGCCCATAACCGCGAACGTTGCCAGGATAAGAGCGAAGATAATCAGAAAGGTCCGACGATGCTTGCGTTGCATGGCAAATCTCCTTTGGTTGGGTTATTTCCACAAAGCGTTTGAACATGGCCTTAGCTTAGCGCTCCCCGAACAAAAGACAATTCAAACAAACGCAAATTAATGTGCCCTGTTTTTTACATAACTTTTGCGTTGGCGGGCTTGCGTCCAACGGTTAGATTCGATACGAATCTTCTCAGAGCACGAATGCCGTCATTCAATGGAAAGCACCCATCGATGAAATCGACCCGAGCGAAAATCTTAGTGGTGGAAGACGACCCGGCCATTCTAAACGGGCTTCTGGATGTACTGGTCTTCAACGGTTATGAGGCCGCGGGCCGGGCCGATGGGGAAAAGGGGCTGGAAACCGCGCAGCGGGATACCTTCGATCTCGTGATCCTCGATGTCATGCTGCCCTCTCTGGATGGCTTCAGCATCTGCAAACGGTTACGCGCGGCCAAACCGCGACAGGCCATTCTCATGCTCACCGCCAAGGGGGCCGAAGACGATATCGTTACCGGTTTTCAGGCCGGGGCCGACGATTATGTCAGCAAACCATTTTCGCTGCGCGAGCTGATGGTGCGGATCGAAGCGCTCCTGCGTCGCAGCGGGAAACTGACCGGTGAAGAAGAAATCGTCTGGAAGGGCGTGGTCTTCAGCGGCAAGACCCTGGAGGCCCGATGCGACGGGCAGACCCGTGAACTCACCCGCCGGGAGATGGATATCGTGGCCTATCTCTTCCACCACCAGGACCGCATCGTCTCCAAAAAGGAACTTCTGACGGAAGTCTGGCATTATGCCGACGCCGACATCGAAACCCGCACGGTGGACATTCACATGCTTAAACTGCGCAAGAAGATCGCCGAACTGGCCGGCCATACGCCCTTTATCCAGACCGTGCGCGGCCAGGGCTACCGGCTGGAGGCCTGAAAGATGAAGCGCCTCCAACTGCTCATCGTCGTTTTCGCGCTGGCGCTGGCGCTTCCGCTGGCCTTTGTCATTTTGCGGACCTACACCGGACTCCAGCAGGAGGAAGCCGCCCGTCTGCAGTATTTCGCCCGGACGATTTTCGATGCCATGGAATCCGACCTGACCGACCTGGTCGTGCGCGAAGAAAACCGTGCGGTGGACGAATACCACTTCACTTTCTCGCCGCCCGGCAGTGACGACCAGGCCCGAATCCGATCGCCCCTGTCCCGGCTGCCACAGGAAGACTACATCCTGGGCTATCTCCAGAATAATCCCGACGGCCGTTTCCAATCCCCTCTGACGGAAGACCCCCGCAGGGTG
>JAERRP010000072.1 GCA_016735415.1 Desulfobacterales bacterium
CCCCGGACGCATCCACCATTGCATGCGCTGGATCGGCATCTGCAACCGGGCCTTCGACCTCATGTGCCAGCGGGCCGCCGCCCGCGAGATTACCCCGGGCCGGGCCCTGGCCACCAAACAGATCGTCCAGGCCTGGATCGCCGAATCGGCGGCCGCCCTCCAGGCGGCCCGCCTGGCGGTGCTGCATGCCGCCTGGAAAATGGAGCAGGATGGACATAAAGCCGCCCGGACGGAAATCTCGCTGATCAAATTCCAGGTGGCCAACACCATGATGCCCGTCATCGACCGGGCGCTTCAGGTTCACGGCGGGTTGGGAATGACCGATGACACCATCCTGGCGTTTTTCTACCGTCACGAACGTGCCGCCCGCATCTATGACGGTGCCGACGAGGTGCATAAGATTTCAGCGGCCAAACAAATATTGAAGCAATACCAATAAGGCGATTTATACCATGAAGATCGCGAAGTGATTAATTGAGCCCTAGAGGATAAAAACCATGACCCAACAGATTGCCGACCGGCGCGACATCGATTTTGTGCTGCATGAAATGCTGAAGGTCGAAGACCTGACCCGTTCCGAAAAATTCAGCGAGCTCAACCGCCAGACCTTCGACCTGATTGTGAGCGAAGCCCGACGCTTTGCCCTCAAAGAGATGCTGCCGACCTATCAGGACGGCGACCGCCTCGGTGTTCGCTATGAAAGTGACGGCACCGTCAAGGTGCCGGAAAGCTTCCACCGCGCTCACAAACTCTACCTTGAAAGCGAATGGACCGCGCCTTCCGCCGCTCCGGAATACGGCGGCCAGGGCTTGCCGCATACCATTCGCGCGGCTGTGGACGAATACCTGATGGGGGCCAACTGGGCGCTCAGCGCCTACGGGTCCATGGGTGCCGGTACCGCCCATATGATCGAACGCTACGGCACGGAAGAACAGAAGCAGACTTATCTTAAAAAGCTCAACAGCGGCCAGTGGGGCGGCACCATGCTGCTCACCGAACCTGAAGCCGGCACCGACGTGGGCAGTCTCACCACCAGCGCCGTGCGCAACCCCGACGGCACCTATGGCCTGACCGGCAATAAAATTTTCATCACCAATGGTGAACACGACCTGGTGGACAACATCATTCACCCGGTGCTGGCACGCATCGAAGGCGACCCGGCCGGGACCAAGGGCATTTCCATCTTCATCGTGCCCAAGTTCTTCGTTGAGGCGGACGGCCACCCGGGGGCGCGCAACGATATCATCTGTACCGGTGTGGAAGAAAAACACGGTATCCACGGCAGCGCCACCTGCAGCATGGCCCTTGGCACCAAAGGACGGTGCATCGGCTTCCTGCTGGGAGAAGAATGCCAGGGCATGAAAATTATGTTCCGCATGATGAACGGCGCCCGCCTGGGCACCGGTCTGCAGGCCCTGGCCAATGCCTCGACTGCCTATCTCTACGCCCTGGATTACGCCCGCAAACGCATCCAGGGCCGCGATATCGCCGATTTCATGGATCGCAGCGCCCCATCCGTCCCGATCATTCGCCATCCCGACGTGCGACGCATGCTCATGTGGATGAAAGCCCATGTGGAAGGTCTCCGGACCCTGGTTTACTACGGCTGGCATCTGGTCGATCGTTATGAAGTGGCGGCCGACGCCGGGGAAAAAGAAAGACATCTGAATCTGCTGGAACTGCTCACCCCCATTATCAAGGGCTATGGCAGTGAACGCGGGTACGATGTCTGCGTTCAGGGGATTCAGGTATACGGGGGCGCCGGCTACACCCGGGATTATCCGGTGGAAGCCATCGCCAGGGATTGTAAAGTTACATCCATTTTCGAGGGCTGCACCGGCATTCAGGCCGCCGATCTCCTGGGGCGCAAACTGGGCATGCAAAAAGGGTCCGTTTTTATGGATTTTATCGTCCGGATGAAGGCCGCCGTGGCCCAGGCCCAATCCCTGGATGAAACCGCCGAACTGGCCGGACGGCTCGATGCGGCCATCGATCGTCTGGGCGCCATTGCCCTGCACATGGGACAGACCGCCATGTCGCCCCGGTTCAGAATCGCTTTCGCACATTCCCTGCCGTTTCTGGAGGTTATGGGGGATGTCGTCATCGGCTGGATGCTGCTTTGGCGGGCCACGGTGGCTGCCGAAAACAAAGTCCGCGCTAAAAAGAAGGATCAATTGTATTACGAAGGGCAAATCCGGACGGCCGCCTTCTTTATTCGAACCATCCTGCCGGGCACGATCGGGAAAATGGATGCCATCGAGGATTGCTGCGACGCAGCGGTGGCCATCGACGAAGCCTGCTTCGGCGGATGAAAAGCATGTGCCATGCAATATAAAGAATTCATAAAATCCGCCGACATTTCCAAGGAACGACTCTATCGCGAGATCTATCGGGCCAACCGCGATAAAATCCAGGTCAAAAAAGAGCCGACCGTGGTTCGCAACTTGAGCCGCATTTTTGACGCAACCCTCAAACTCAGCAACGAGAAGGGCTTCCAGGCCATGAGCATGCGGGACTTCAGCCGGGAGACCGGACTTAGCCTGGGGGCGCTCTATGCCTATTTCGCCAGTAAAGATGAACTGCTGGAGATGATTCTGCGGCAGGGACGTGAAATCGTGATGGCTGTTTTGGAAGATCACCTGCGCGCGCGCCGAAGCCCTGTCGAAAAACTTGAAACCGCTATCCGTCTGCATCTTTATCTTACTGAAGCCCTTCAGCCCTGGTTCTATTTTTCCTTTATGGAAGCCAAAAACATGAACCCGCTTGAAAAAGAAAAAACCGTTGAAAGCGAAATTGCCACCGACCGGCTTTTGGCGGCCATTATCACCGAGGGGCAGCGCGCCGGCGTTTTCCGCCCACGCGATGCGGTCCTGAGTGCCGGTGTTATCAAGGCCCTTTTGCAGGACTGGTATATCAAACGCTGGAAATTTGCGCGGCGCAACATCGATGTGGACCGCTATGCCGATTTTGTCCTGGACTTCGTGAT
>JAERRP010000660.1 GCA_016735415.1 Desulfobacterales bacterium
GAACACCGGTTCCTTCTGAGAATTCAGACCGACCACCGGCAATTTAGAACCTTCGAGGTGCCCCTGCAGGTGACGGTCAGGTAGTGCCGGGCGTTATCGTCTCACCCCTCCTCGGCGGGAACCAGGCGGCCGAGCTTGATGATCCGCGGCGGGCAGGGGGGGGCGAAAAGGCCGTCAAATGCTATCCTGCCAAGGTTGGCGGCGCCGACCCCGCGATTTTCATATACAATACTATCGGCGATGATCCGCAGGCAATGCTGGCCGATATCCGGGTTGAAAGTGCTCATATTGGTTTGAAGCGTCACCTTTTTTTCGCTGACCATGACCAAAGCGTTGCATTGGTAGGCCACCGGCGAAAAACTCGCGTATCGATCACGAAAGACAATATCTCCTTGAGCATATAAGTGGACAGCATCGTTTCCCGGCCCGCCAAGTGTCATAAGGCGGCTAGTGTAATTGCCGCCGGCATAATGACCAATCCGGGTATCCATCTCGGCCGCAATCGTAAAGTTGCGGCATTCGTATGCCGGACGCCACAGTTGCTCATTTAAAATGATCAGTGTGCCGGGCGACGCTTCATCCTGCGATGCAAAGTAATAGGTGGCGCCATCCAGGTCGCCATTGGCCGGGCAGAAAAAATACGTCCTCCCCGATCGTAAAAACTCGTTTCCTTCGTCATCGATCTGCCAGTCGGCCGCGTTGCTGATATTGCCTTGGGACCAGTCCGCCGGTTGATAGACCCGGCCATTGGCCTGGGCCGCTGACATCAGATTGTCCCAGTCAACAGGCGCAATTTCGATTGGATCGATACCCGCGATGCCAGGGCCTCCAATAATCTGATCGGAAGCGGTCACTGATGTTTCACCGGAGAAAGTTTCAGTGCCGCCAAACAGGATGGGGCCGTTGGAATGTATTGCCAAATCCTGAAAAACGGGGTGCCCGTCCGCCCATTGTCTGCTTACCTGAAGGCCTTCTTCGCCCAACGCCAGAAAACCATAGCGTCGCAGATAAGCCACCGCTGCCGTTCGGATCGTCAGATCGGAAGTGTCGCCCATCGCGGCGCCGATCAACGGCTTTTCCGGCTGAACAAGCCGGATCATGACGGCGTTGTTGTACTGGCAGCAACCACCGTCCAACCTTAATACCGCTTCGTTTTCCGGTGTTTGCGGATTCGGGTCCGCTGCAAAATCGGTGAAGGCGGTAAAGCTCTCTGCATACATGTCGTTTTCATCATAATAGCCGATTGCCACATTTAAAACGGATGCGTCGAAGGCCTTGGTGATGCCATTTTCTTTGGCCACCCGGCGTGCGGTCTCTTCCGCATCGTTTTGGCAGAGGCTGATCGCGCCGGCCATGGCGGCGGCCTCCACCGCGTTCTGGTAACGGTTTTTCTCGCTGTACAGATAGCCGGCATCTAGCACGAAGGCCATGAAGACCAGCAGCATGGAAAGAGTCAGAGCCACCATCACGGCCACGCTGCCGCGGGCGCTGCGACAGGGAGCCAGTGCCTGCCGGGCACCGTTTATGGCGGGACGCATCGCCATCTATCGGTCGATCTCCTGCATCAGGCTGTCCTCCTCTTCCTCGACCTCCTGGGTGAGCGGGTTGACGTAGCGGTTGTCATAGATTTCCAGGGCGATGTCGGCGGGCAGGGTGTCCACGGGCGGGCAGGCGGTGCCGGCCTCCGGGTGGATGACCTGGGCCGCGAAGCCCTGACGGTAGATGTCTCCGTAGTCGTCGGCAAAGTGATCGCGTGGTCCGTCGGTGGCGCACCCCAGGCAGAACAGCAAAAAAAGAGTCAGCCCCGCGGTGCGGCGGATAGAGCGTGCTGTTTTTTTTCTTCCATCAGCGTCGAGGCTCACGCCGTTGGGGCGGGTTTTCATTCGGCTGGCGTTAAAACGGTGCATGCGTTATCTCCTTGCGGCTTCGGTCGTTCCCCGGGTTCGACCTGAAGATTGCGGGCCGCCTCGGAAAGCGACGGCGCCAGTGACAGGGATTTGCGGTACATTTCGGTCGCTTTGTCCGGCTGACCGACTAGCACGTAGATCGCTCCCATGTTGTTGTAGGCCTCGGCAGGGTCGTAGTGCTGCATGAGCACGCCGAAGGCCTCCCGCTCTCGTCCCATGTGGCCCAGGCAAAGCGCCAGGTTGTTGGCCGCCTGTCGGTTGCCGGCATCCAGTTTCAGGCTCTGGCGCAGGTTTTCTTCCGCGGCCGCCAAGTCCCCGCTGCACATCAGGGAATACCCCAGGTTGTTGTAGAAATCGTCCCGGGCCGGATTCAGGCGAATCGCTTCCCGGAAGGCCGCCTGGGCGCCGCCCGGGTCGCCCCTCTGTTCCAGCGCTACGCCTATTCCGTTGTGCGCCAGGGCATGGCCCGGGGTTTTCTTCAAGCAGTCTTCGAATCGATCGATGCTTTCGTCGAACCGGCCCTGTTCGCGCAGGCAGACCCCCATCAGGTAATCGACTTCGGCCGTATCCATCTCGCAGGCTTGCAGGCGACCCATGGCGACCTCGTAGTGGCCCTGGTTCGTCAGTTTTCGTGCCAGGGCCAACTGTTCGGGGTGGTCCGGGGCCTTGAGGTAGGCCACAGCCGCCTCGGGAGGCGGAACGCGGGGTACGGCGCGAGGGGCGCCCGGTTCGCGGTCGCCAAAGGCGCAGCCGCCCATTATCATTGTCATCAGGAAGACCAACAGCTTCGAGAGCGATTTGGTAGCCATGATTGATGTCATACCTCGCATATCAGAATCCACTTTGCAGGCGTTCCAGCAGATTGATCAGAGCCGGTCCGAGAATCACGATAAACAGGGCCGGTAGAATGAGTATGACCAGCGGAAAGGTAAGGCGGGTCGATATTTTAGCCCCCTTTTCTTCGGCGGACTGGCGCCGCTCGGTGCGCATGCTGTGGATATAAACCCGCAGGGCCTCGCCGATATCGGTGCCGAAGCGCCAGGATTGCAGCAGTACATTGACAACGCCCTGGAGGCTGGGCGAATCGTTGCGCACGGCCATGCCGTGCAGGACCTGCTCGCGTGGCAGGCCGCTCTGGATTTCGCCGGCATACTGCTGTAATTCGCAGGACATAAGCGGGGCCATCCCTCTCAACGACTGACTGATCCGGTAAAGAGACATGTCGAAGCTCAACCCGGCCTCGATACAGATCAGCAGCAGATCGAGAACATCAGGCAGTTCCCGGAAAATCTGGCGCCGCCGGCGTTGGGCCTGCCACTGGAGCAGCCACAGGGGCATGTAATAGCCCACGGCCAGTGGAATGAAGACGAGCAGCAGGGCGTGCGGATACCCGCCGCCGCTCACCATCTGCCATAAAAGAAACAACGCCCCGCCGACCAGCATGAGCAGGATGCGCAGGCCGTAGAAGATCTCCAGGGCAGCGGGCCGGCGGTGGCCCGCCAGGGTGAGGCGTCGCATCACCAGCCGGCGTTCTTTATCGCCCTGCGGTGCGGTTCGGGTTCCCAGTTTGCTCAGCAGCCTGACCAGGCGGTCCGAAACGGCTTGGCGCCAGGC
>JAERRP010000658.1 GCA_016735415.1 Desulfobacterales bacterium
CCTTCCGTCGCGATCTTACAGCGCTCTGCCTCAAGCTGCGCGAGGCCACCGCCGCCCCTGGGAGAGGACCCGCAGCATGCGGCCTACCGTCAGGCCCGGGAATACAGCCGCATCATCAAGGATGTGGCCCGCCAGACCGGTATTGCCTACCTGCCGGTAAACGAGCAAATGGACCGGATCCTGCAGCCGTATCGTCATGCCAGCAAGCTGCCGTTCGACCAGGTGACGGATGCCCGCTACCTGGTTATCAAAATCCGGCGTTTCGTTCTGGGCCAGAGCTTTGAATCCATCTCCCGGCGCTACGGTTTCAAGCTGCTGACCGACGGTATTCATTTAAACCCGACCGGGGCCGAGATCATCGCCGATGCCATTCAGGCCTTCATCCTGACGGTGGAAAAAAATGATTCACTCCGTCTACCGCGATATTGCACCCTGCGTAACCAGGGACGGCTCGCTGATCCGCGGGCGCATGCATCCTGACGTCCACGGCAACCGCACCCGGAATCCACCTGAAAAAGGAGAAGAACTGTGGTAAGCCAATACCGTTTCACGATTTTACTGGGAGCTCTCCTCCTCGTACTGGGTGTCTTTCCGTTTATTGATTATTTCGACCTGATGGGCATCGACTTTCTCCTGAAGATCTTTATCACCCTGTTGCTTCTTTCCTGCATCAATGCCTTGAGCGAAAGCCGCCGGCAGCTCATTCTGGCCGTCATCGTGATCGTCCCGGCCATCTTTCTCGACTGGGCGGGTATTTTCGTTCAGAGCCCGGTTTTCGAAATCCTGGTGGCTATTTTTAGAATCGGGGCCTTTGGTTTTGTCTGTTATCGTCTTCTGGGATATGCCCTGCGTGCGGGGGCGGTTGACGGCGAAAAAATTGCCGCTGCTGTCAACGTTTACCTGATTATCGGCGTGATCTGGCGCGATTTCTATATCCTGGTAAACGCCTTCATACCCGACGCATTTAACACCGGGCTGCTGAGTCAGACCGATTATCTCTATTACAGTTTCGTGACCCTGACCACCCTGGGCTACGGCGACATCCTCCCCGTCATCGGGCCGGCTAAAGCCCTGGCCTACATGGAAGCCATTATCGGCCAGCTCTATCTTACGATTCTGGTGGCCCGCCTGATGGGGTTGCACATCGCCTATACCGGCCCGAAGCGCCGGGACCGGGATTGAGGTGGCGGTTGGGAAGACTGGGAATCCGTCAACGCATGAAGAAGAAATAGCCTATGACAATTAGAAGGATAACCACCACCTCCAGTACCGTAAAGCGGTAGATCATGATGCTGATCTTGCGCTGGGAGGGGTCCATGGGAATCATGAAACGATTCATGATAACCCGGTTGATCCGGCGCCACAGTGTGCTTTTCTGATAGAGACCGAGGTAGCCGAAGATGCCCCGCAGCCAGAGTTCGAGCTGGAAATGGTCGGGATCGGCGGGCGGGCGGTGGTTCTCCATCCGGACGACGAGATTACCCCGGGATACTTCAAAAACCATGGCATCCAGGGGCGCCGTCTCGAATTCGATCCGCATGCGCTCGTCCGTGCCGTCATCCTCGGGGAAGCACAGTCGAAAGGTCAGCCGGAATTCCACCTCGGTTTCGTGGTTTTTGAGATCGACCGTCCAGGTGTCGCCCACCGGGGTGAGCGCCCCAACGTGCCAATGGGGATGCAATCGCAGGAGTTTTTCCGGGGCCAGGTGCTTTTCAAAATCCCGGGCGCTCCAGGCGAACGCAAAGCCGGGATCGACAACGGCGGGCGCTTCCATATCAGGGGGCCACCAGCAGCGGAACGGGCAGCAGGGGGTGGAGTTTCTGGTTTTTCATCCGGGCCTTCAACCCCTTCGAATGCTTTTTCTGATAGGGGCCGATCACGATCAGATCGCAGGCCTGTTCGCCGGCCACCCGTGTAATGGTTTCCTCCACCGCACCCATGGCGCGCAGGAAACGGGCGCCGGCCGCGGCCGGATAGGTTTGTCGAATCCGCTGCCAGTCCGCCTCGATTTCCTCGGCCAGCTGGTTGCTGACGTGATCCAGAAACGCATTCCGGGTTTTGGAAGTGTTGAGCCAGTCGTCACCGATCATCCACTGCCAGTCTTCGTTGATGACGGTCAATACCGTGAGGGCCGCATCGGCGGCACCTTTCAGAAGATGCTCGAACACATATTTTTCGGCTTTGAGGGCACCGTTGCTGCCGTGGGTGCACAGAAGAATGTGGTTAAACATCATCGCACTTCATCTCATTATGCGAAATTGCCGGCCCCGTTTCAAACGGGGCCGGCAGGCGAATAACAGCGCAGAACCAAATCCGCGGGGCTTCCGGGTTAGCCCTTGCCGGAAACCACCACGGGCGCATCCTGCTCGC
>JAERRP010000717.1 GCA_016735415.1 Desulfobacterales bacterium
AAGTCTACAGATTTTCCATCCCGCCCATAGCGTTCCCGCCCGCCGCCCCCATCGCCTATGTCGGGGGGGGGTCGGTCCGGGATCTGCTGCTGGGTCGCCAACCGGTCGACCTGGATATCGCCGTGGCCGAAGATCCGGCCGGCTATGCCCGCGCCATCGCCGATCGAACAGGTACCCGCGTGGTTATCATGGGCAAACCGGGGCAGACCGTTTTTCGTGTGGCCTCCCGCATCATTCTCTATGACGTGACACCCCTCAAAAACGGTCGTATCGAAGACGATTTGCGGGCCCGCGATTTCACGGTCAATGCCATGGCCTGTGACCTTCAATCCTTCAAAATTATCGACCCTCTGAACGGGCGCCGGGATATGGCCGCCAGGCGCCTCCGGATGGTCGCGAAGCAGGCCTTTAAAAATGATCCCTTGCGCCTGCTGCGGGCCTATCGCATGGCCGCCACACTCGGCTTTGAGATTGAAGCCGAGACCCGCGCGGCCATCAAACAGGCGGCCTTTCTAATTTGCAAGCCGGCCGGCGAACGCATTCGGGCCGAGTTGCTGCAGCTGCTGGCGTCACCGGATTCGAGGCGGTTGATCGGGCTGATGGCCACAGACCGCCTGCTGACCGCCATTTTTCCGGAAATGCAGGCCATGGTGGGCTGCCGCCAGAACAAGCATCACGATTACGATGTCTTCGATCACACCCTGTACGCCTATGCCGCCCTGGAGGAAATTATCAATACCGCGGCCGGCCTCGATCCCCACCTGGCGGCCCGCTACACCGCCGAAACCGCACCGGCAACGGCCATGCTGAAGTACGCCATGCTCCTGCACGATATCGGCAAACCGGAAACCCGCACCATCGATCCGGACGGGCGGACCCGCTTTACGGGCCATGCCGGCCGCAGCGCCCAAATGGCGGTCGATATCAATCAGCGGTTGCGTCTTTCGCGGCCGGAAGCGGATCAGGCCGAAGCCATCATCCGGCAGCACATTCGTCCGCTCGATCTCTTTTCGGCGCATCGCCAGCGGAACTTGAGCCCCAGGGCGATCCATCGCTTCTTCCGGGTCTGCGATCCGTGGAGTGTGGACATCCTGCTGCATGCCCTGGGCGATCGGGGGGGTAAACGCAAGGCGCCCCCTTCCGCCAACGATGGCTTCACGGAATTCATCGAGGGACTGATCCACTACTATTTCGAAACCTACCGTCCGGCCCTGGCGGCGGCCCCTCTCCTGCGCGGCAATGACCTGATCCGCCACTTCGGCCTCAAGCCCGGCCCCGCGATCGGGTCGCTTCTGGATCAGGTCGAAGAGGAACGCCTGACCGGCAAGCTTCAAACCCGCCAGGCGGCCCTGGAATTCGTGCGCCATAAATTGGACGATTGAAAGCGGCCCACCGGATTCCTGACCGGCGCGGGATGGTCTGGATTTCCAATAATCCCGGACGTCATAAAAAAAATCCCGCCGGGGGAAAACCCGACGGGATTCATACTTCTTCAAATAAAATTTCGGACTACTTTACGCTGTCCAAGGCCTCGAAAATCTGTTTGGTGATGTCCTCCAGGCTGCCGACACCATTGATATGGCAGTATTTCGGGGCGGCGCCACCGGCCGCTTCCCATTTCTTGTAGTAGTCGATCAGCGGTTCGGTCTGCTCATGGTAGACGTCCAGGCGTTTCTTGACGGTTTCTTCCTTGTCGTCGTCACGCTGCACCAGCGGTTCGCCGGTGATGTCGTCTTTACCCTCTTCCTTGGGCGGATTGAAGACGATGTGGTAGGTGCGCCCGCTGGCCAGATGGGCCCGGCGGCCGCTCATGCGCTTGACGATTTCCCCATCCGGAACGTCGATATCCACCACGGCATCGATGGGCACGCCGGCTTCCTTCATGGCGTCGGCCTGAGGAATGGTGCGGGGAAATCCGTCGAACAGGAAACCTTTTCCACAATCCGGTTCCTGAATGCGCTCTTTCACCAGCCCGATAATAACCTCGTCCGGGACCAGGCCGCCTGAATCCATGTAACCCTTGGCTTCCTTGCCCAGTGCCGTACCGGCCTTGACGGCGGCGCGCAGCATGTCCCCCGTGGAAATCTGGGGAATACCGTATTTATCCTTGACGAAGTTGGCCTGGGTACCCTTACCCGCTCCGGGGCCTCCCAAAAGAATCAAGCGCATAGAATCTCCTCCTTATTTATCGGGTTGATCGGGTTGTGATAATGGGTAAAAGTGGTTTTCTTAAAAATGGCAATATCGCCTAATGGTATTATCCTGTCAAGCCAATAAGTAGGTAGGCGCGCCGTGCCTCCAGGCCGGAACAATGTCCTGACGGTCCCGCCGTTCAGGCAACATTTCCATTTCGACCCCCATCAATCGATGGGTCGATGGGCAGTTATGGGTCACACAAAAGGCTTGATTATGCCCGGGCGATCTTGTATACAAACTCTTTCCTTAATACACGATTGCCAAATTAACATCGGAAACAACTGAATTTATTTTCTCCGGTGGCCGGAAGGGGGCGAAAAATTTGAAGGAAATTACGGTCAAAGTATACGACAACGATATTGAAAAGGCCATAAGGATCCTGAAGAAGAAGATCCAGAACGACGGCCTTTTCAAACGCCTCAAGCTCAAGAAGAGCTACGAGAAGCCAAGCGAGTTCCGACGACGCAAACAACGCGAAGCGTTGCGTCGCGAACGCATTGCCGCATCCCGGAAAGCTTACCGGCGCTAAGCCGCCTGATTGACGCTGAAAGCCTGGCAGCCAAGCTGCCGGGCTTTTTTGTTTAGTGCCCATCCATAAAAGGCATCTTTCGGCCCAGGCCGGCGTTCTCGCGCTTTTGAAATCCTCGACGTAGTCTGACTACGCCTGCGGTTCCAAAAGCACTGCGGCCTTGGCCTGAACCAAAATCTACCATTTCTGGACGGGCACTATTTACATTTTCCCTCTGCCGGTTTCGTAAAAAGTCCGATAGCAAGGCTTGTGATGCCTGAGGAATGAGGCGTACATGGTGTACGCCGGAGTGATGAGGGCATCGCGTAACGCCGCTAGCGGGCTTTTTACGAAACCGGCATTCCTACATCCACGATAAAAGTGTATAAACGCGGGGGTAGATGCCAACGCACCCCTTACAGATTTAAACACAATACCGGACGACCTGATCGGGCCTTTGGGGTTGGCTTTTAAATTCCCTTTGTCCCGCGCCGAGCATCGGTGACAGGGCCGGGAAAAAGCGTGTCGGCCTGTCTGAGCGAAGCGAGTTCCGACACGCGCCGGCCCTTTTACCGACGCGCAGGAATAAGCGGGACACAGGCGTTTTCTTTTGGCTACCTTTCTTGCACGCGCAAGAAAAGTAGCATAGAAACAGGAATTTACGGAAGATCGGCGTCAGGTCTTCCCCTAAAGCGGGATTATGGATTCCAACCGGATCATTTCGAGCGCAATTCGAGAAAGAGCTAAGCGGACCAGGAGGTGAATGCCCATGGGTGAATACGAGCAGTGCCTGGAGACCATGTTCGGCTTGCGTCGTTTCGGCATCAAACTGGGGCTGGACGTGATTCAACGCATCCTTTCCGGTCTGGGTCATCCCCATAAACGCTTTCGCAGCGTCCACGTGGCCGGAACCAACGGCAAGGGCTCGGTGGCCTCCATGCTGACCGCCATCCTCCGGGAAGCCGGCTTCACGGTGGGTCTGTATGCCTCCCCCCACCTGGTCCACTTCAACGAGCGCATCCGCATCAACGGCCGCCCCATTTCCAACCGGCAAGTCGTGGCCGCCTATCAGGCCGTTAAAGCGGTCCATACCGGGGAGCGCGAACCCACCTTCTTCGAATTTTCGACGGCCATGGCCCTTTACGCCTTCGGCCATCACCCGGTGGACTGGGCCGTGATCGAAACCGGGATGGGCGGGCGCCTGGATGCCACCAACCTGCTCGCGCCCGAGGTAAGCATCATCACCAACATTTCACTGGAACACCGCGAATACCTGGGAGACACCATTGCCGACATCGCGGGTGAAAAGGCCGGTATCATCAAAAAGCAGACAGCGGTGGTGACCGGTGTCAAGCAGCCTGCGGCCATCGCGGTCATCAATGCCAAAGCCGCCGAGATGAAGGCCCCCTGTTATCGCCAGGGCCGGGACTTCCGCTGTCGCCGGCAAGCCGGCGACCGGTTCAGCTACTACGGACTGGACCACAAATGGTCCGGCCTGACTACCCGCCTCCTGGGCGAACACCAGGTCTCCAACGCCGGCCTGGCCCTGGCCGCGGCCGAAGCCCTCATCCGTGCCGGCGTCCCTATCGCGGAAGACCATATACGCCGGGGTCTGGCGAACACGGCTTGGGCGG
>JAERRP010000374.1 GCA_016735415.1 Desulfobacterales bacterium
GTCAGATTGCCCGGAAATCCAACCTCATAAGTATAGGGAGGCCGATCAGGGCCGTTGCCTGCAGAAAAAAGAACGATCCTGTCCTGAGCGAGGGCGTCCTTGACCGCATTCTCAATATCGGGCGAAGGTCCCCCCGGCCAGTGCCACGAATTGGAAAGAATGTGGGCGCCGTGGTCTACGGCAACATCAATCGCGTTGGCTATGTTTGCAGTTGTCGATCCCATGTATATTGGCATAATCTTGACTCCGGGTGCTGTGCCTATGACCCCGATCCCATTATTCCTCCTTGCACCAACGTTTCCAGCACAGTTCGTTCCGTGGGCCACGCCTCCTTGCGGAGAGCCACCGACCGCTCCATTGAAATCATAGCCGGTTACGAGGTTGAGGTCGGGATGATTGAGGTCGACTCCAGAGTCTATCACAGCAACCACCACATCCGGAGAAACCGAGGCCAGCTCCCACGCCTCGGGGATATGCAAGTCGTTTCCCTCATGGCCGAGACCTGCGATCTGCCCCACGTTTTTG
Organism: Desulfobacterales bacterium; assembly: GCA_016735415.1. Next base: position 526 of record JAERRP010000374.1, read on the forward strand.
AGCTCGTACTGGCGAGCTCCGTAGGTGTCATCACCCAGAAAGTTTGTATCAATGTTTGTGGTCCCCACGATGCGGATGTCATCCAGATAAGCGCCTTCGAGCTGGACGGAATGATCCGAGAAGTATAGGAAATCAAAATGTGCACGGGCCACCCGAAAAGATGGTGGAACACGATAGAGCAGTTTTCGCCACCCATTTTCAGTGGTTGGGTCCGTTGTACAGTCACCTGCGGCCGATGTGCCGAGGTACTCTCCGTAATAGTTCCCTGTGTCATCGTCAACAATCACCAACACTGGATAGTCCTTGAGCGTTCTATAAAGACCTTCCACATAGAGCTGATTTTTGGCGTAAAACCAGACCTCAACATAGACTTCATCATATCCGGAGAGGTTAAAGACAGGGCTGCGAAAAACCGCCTTCATGTATGTCGGCGCCGGACCTGGTGGGCTTACCCGCGCCGTTCCCGACCCGGCACAGTATAGGGAGGAAGAGCCGCCGTGGGCTCGCAATGTGGTTTTGTTCCAAGAGGCGGCGGATCCTCCTGTTAAACACCCCACCTGCCATCCTGCGGGTGGAAAGGCGCCCGATTCGAAATCAAAAGCTGCAAGCGTGATCCAGTCGGGAGCCGTCGCGGACATATCTTCCGTGAGGTGCAGATCGGGTTCGTACAGATCTCCGGATTCCTGCGATGGACCCGAACTCATGACAACCATTTCTCCCGTTATTTGCGGAAGCTCCATCCGGCTGGAGTCATGATCGTCAAGCATCACGACGATGTGATTAGGTTCTGCAAAAAAAACCTCACTTAACCTGGCTAGCGATTGGCTGACCGCATAAACTCGTCCGTTTGACGATCTATCGATTTTTAAAATAAAAGTATTCGTGCGGTGCTCTCTCACTTCGATAACATCTTCTTCATCGAGGTGGGCGGCAAGGTATTCCCTGGCATCGAAGAGCGAAGTGGTTTCTTTAAAGCCCACGATAACCTCATCAAAAGGAATCAAAAGTGCAGGCCCCTGTTCGAAAACCGGTTGAATAATCCTGTCATTTGACTGCGCAAAGGACTGTATCGTAGAAGTAAGATTCGGCTGTGCGGTGATCTTTCCCTTTGCCTGAGCCGGCATACGGTAGAGTGCGAAACCCTTATTTTTAAGCGATTCGCGGTCACTCAGGGGGTCTCTTATTAGTCCCTGGTCGGTTGAAAGGGCACTGAAGCGTCCATTTGTGCCTGTGTCTTCGATAGCCAAAAGACCTTTGCTGGGATTCAGAACAATAAGACTATCTTTATAGTAGTAGCCATACTCGACACTCTTCGCCGGCATGGAAAGAATATTGTTTTGGGCAATCGTTAGTTCTCCACCCAAAAATATAATAATCAATAACAGCGTAAATACAAATGCTCCGCGTTTCATAGCCCCCTCTCCTTAAAGTTTCGACAGAGTCACAAGGACACCCGTCATCTATACGTAATAATCCATTTAGTCCTAAAAATAAGCAAATATAGAAAAAGAAAAAAAATTATAATGAGAAATTAGCTGCAAATTTCGTAGCTTATAT
>JAERRP010000257.1 GCA_016735415.1 Desulfobacterales bacterium
TGGCCGAACACATGATGTAGCCGGTCGGTTTCAGGGCCAATTTTCCAGAAAGGAATTTAATCTATGAAAGAGAATCTGCGTGTACTGGTTGTGGGTGGCGTGGCCTGCGGGCCGAAAACAGCGGCGCGTCTCAAGCGCCTGATGCCGGATGCCGAAGTTACCATGTTCGAAAAGGGCGAGATGGTATCCTATGGCGCCTGTGGTTTGCCGTATTATGTCGAGGGCATGTTTCCCAATATCAAGGCCTTGACGCATACGCCCGCCGGTGTTTCGCGTACACCGGAATTTTTCCGGAACTGGAAAGGGTTTCAGACCTTGACCCGGACCGAAGTCATCGCGATCAATCGTGCCGACAAACAGGTCCGGATTCGTTATCTGGACAGCGGCCGGGAAGAGGATCGGCCCTATGACAAACTGGTGCTGGCAACAGGCGGCCGGCCGTTCAAGCCGCCGATCTCAGGCCTGGACCTGCCGAATGTATGGTTCATGACACACCCGGAAGAGGCGTCCAGCCTGGTGGCTGAAATCAAACGCCAGGGGCTTAGGAAGGCTGTTATCGTGGGGGCGGGTTTTATCGGGCTGGAGATGGCCGAGGCGCTGATCAACCGGGGTCTGGAGGTCACGATGGTTGAGATGGCGAACCAGATCATGCCGGGTATCCTGGACGAAGATATCGCCCGTTTTGCACAGATCCATTTGGACGATAACGATGTGGAACTGGTGCTCGGCGAAACCGTGACCGCTCTGGAAGGCAACGATCGGGTGCGCACCGTGGTCACCGCTAATCGGAAAATAGAGGCCGATTTCGTAGTGGTCGGCGTGGGCACGCGCCCCAATGACGAGCTGGCCTGTGCCGCCGGGCTGCGATGCGACCGGGGCATCCTGATCAATGAATACTGTCAGACCAGTGATCCGGACATTTATGCCGGCGGCGACTGTGTGCCCAACGCCTATATCCACCGCCAGGTGGCGGATCCGATGTACGTCCCCCTGGGATCGACCGCCAACAAACATGGCCGTGTGATCGCCAACCACATTGCCGGAAGACCGACCCCCTTCAGTGGCATCACCTGCAGCAGCGTCGTCCGGGTCTTTGAATATACTCTGGGTCGTACCGGAATGACGGAGAAAATGGCCATAGAATTGGGGCTTGACATAGAAGTGACAACCTGGTCCGGTCAGGATATCCCCCACTACATGACAGGGAGCCGGCTGTTCGTCATCAAGATGATCGCTTCGCGACAGGACCGCAAGCTGCTTGGGGTCCAGGTGGCCGGAATGGGCAATGGCGCCAAGCGGTTGGATGTGGCGGCCAGTGTCATCTATTTTGGGGGCACACTGGACCAGTTGGCGGATATTGATTTTGGATATGCGCCGCCTTTCAACACGGCCCTTGATCCGTTGGCGGTCTGCGCGCATGTTTTAACCAATCAGCTGGACGGGCTGGCGGCCGGCATTGCCCCCCTCAAAGCCAAGCGGCTTCTGGACGCAGGCGCGTGTGTTTTGCTGGATGTGCGAATTACGGACGAGGCCCGTATGGATTGGATTCCTCACACCAGGCGCGTGCATATCCCGTTGGACGAGCTACGCCACAGGATGTCGGAGTTGCCTGAGGACCGGGAGATTTTAACCTATTGTCATGTAGGCATGCGGGGCTATGAAGCTCAGCTGGTTCTCAATGCAGCGGGTTTCAGGAACGTGCGTTTCATCAAGGGAGGGATTGCGGCCTGGCCTTTCGAAACCGCCATGCCGGGACTCTGATCCGCAAATATCGCACCTATAGAGCGCCTGTAAAAATATCTTTCCATTTACGCGAAGATGCATCCCGCCGGGCGGCGCAACACTAAAAAGTGAAGACCTGTTTTGGCGCGAACCCTGAACCGACGGCAAACGGGGGCCTACTCCATTTGCCGCCGGTTCTTAAGGGTGTCCGCGCCCGTGTTCCCGAGCAGCTTGTCGATTTTTCCAGACAGATGGGTGATACTGTAGGGTTTGGCGATAAAATCAAGGCAGCCCTTGCGCGAGATTTCTTCCGCCTGTTTATTGAAGCCATAGCCACTGGTCAGGAGCACCCTGACATCGGGATCGATCGTCTGCAGCTGGTCGAAGGTTTCACCGCCATCCATGCCCGGCATGACAACGTCCAGGATGACCAGGTCGATGGCGTCCCTGTTTTTGCGGTAGATTTCCACGGCGGCGGAGCCGGACGGGGCCTCCAGTACTTGATAGCCCAATTCGCCCAGCCACTCCCTGGTGATTTCAGCAATAAATTTTTCATCGTCCACCACCAGGATGGTTCCCACACCCCGGACCGGTTCCAGGTGGTCTTCCGGCGCCATTTCCGCCGGCGTCTCGGAGGCCGGCAGGTAGATGCTGAATTGTGATCCCTTGCCCGCCTTGCTGGTGACTTTGAAAAAACCGCCATGGTTTTTAATGATGCCGTAGGCGGAAGAAAGTCCCAGCCAGATGCCGCGGCCCCTTTCCATAGTCGTAAAAAAGGGGGTAAAAATTTTTTGGCGGGTGATTTCGTCCATGCCGATACCCGTATCGGTTATGGTGGCTTCAATGTATTTACCCGGTCGCATCCCGAAAGGATGAACGATTTGGCGGTTCAGCTCGACATTCCGGGTGGTCAGAATAAGCTCTCCCCCAC
>JAERRP010000002.1 GCA_016735415.1 Desulfobacterales bacterium
AACCAAACCGCTCTTCGGCAAACGGAATGTGGTCACCCCAGCCCGGGAACAGGGCACAGGATTCCTCAAAAAACTCTCCTCACTCGGCGCGGAATGCATCCAGTTTCCCACTATCGAAATCATTCCCCCCGACAGCTGGGAGCCTCTGGACGCGGCCATTTTAAACCTGGAATCCTATCAGTGGTTGTTGTTCACCTCGGTCAATGGGGTAAAATATTTCCTTCAAAGGCTCCGTTTCTCAGGAAAAGACATTCGCGATCTCAAAGGGATAAAGATCGGCGCCATCGGACCCAAGACCGCGGACCAGTGGCGTCAACTGGGAATTATCCCGGACCTGATACCTGATGAATATCGGGCCGAAGCGGTGGTGGAAGCCTTCAAAAAATGGGATACCCAAGGGGTTCGCATTCTCATCCCAAGGGCTGCCAAAGCCCGGGAGATCCTGCCCGACCAATTGCGAAAGATGGGTGCCCGGGTAGACGTGGTGGACGCGTACAAAACCGTCAGCCCAACGGGTGATACCGCCGGGATTCGGGATATGCTGGAAAAGGGGACCCTTCATATGGTGACGTTTACCAGTTCTTCCACGGTCACCAATTTTGTCAACATGTTCGGTTCCGAGAAAGAGCGGTTGACGGATGTTTGGATGAAACGGGTCAAAGTGGCCTGCATCGGACCCATCACAGCGGACACCGCCAGGGACCAGGGATTCTCCGTGGACCTGATACCATCCGATTACACCATTGAAGCCCTAACCCAAGCCATCACCGATTTCTATGGTACACCATAGTGTATCGTATATCGAAAATTCCCAAAAATTGGACCACTATAGTGATTAATTCTTGACAAAAGTCCATTCCTAATATTATCTATAGACCACTAAAGTGAATCATTTAGATGGCCACCGTGCAATTCCGACCACTTAATATGGACTGTCACATTGAAATATTTATTGAAGACCATTGGGTAACAGCCGCGGTTTTTGAACCCAAAAGCGGGGTGCTGGATCTGGGAATCAGTGGCGGCGGCTGGTTGCAATACGACATCGACTACGCCGCGGCATACCTGGGCGAAAGGGCGGCTGAACTTGTCCCCGGGCTTACGGTCGGCTTTGAATTGTTCCCATATGAGCAATGGCCGCCGGTGCTTGTGGATCTCCTGCCGGGGGGCGCCGGCCGGCGCGCATGGCTCAGGCGCATGCAGGTTGAAAGAGACGGCCCGCAAATGGATTGGCATTTGCTCTTAAGGGGCGCAGGTAGCCCTCCTGGCAATCTCAGGATTGCCGAAGCTGTTCCTTCCCCCCCGTCTGGTCACTTCAGATTGGGATTTCACCGCAGGGCCATCATTGAGCAGGGCGAACGATTCCTGGATTACGCGGAAGAACGCGGTGCCTTTGTGGCAGGGGCTTCCAGCGTACAGGGGGAAGCGCCGAAATACCTTCTCATGGAGGATCATGACGGGCGGTTTCATGCAGAGGGCGCCATGCCTGACGAAAGAGCTCGTAAATTCTGGCTCGTAAAATTTCCACGGGGCCGCCGTACGGACGAGCGAAATCAACAGGTCCTGCGCAATGAAGCCGCCTACCTGGAAGTTGCCAGGGATTTCGGCATTCGCACCGGTGAGCCGCTTATTTATGAAGAAGGCGTGCTGTTTGTACCGCGTTTTGATCGGAAGGTCTCGGATGGCCGCGTTGAACGTCTGGGTATGAACAGCTTATATGCCTTAGCCAATATCCCCGGATTCGGCGCTGTGGTGCATCACGACGTCTATTGCCGCGCCTTGGCGCGGGTTGCCTCCGATCCTGTGCGGGAGTTGCGGGAATACATGCTGCGCGACATCCTTAACCTGGCCCTGCGCAATACCGACAATCACGGACGGAACGGGGCCGTTTTAAGAACAGGGGCCCACGTGGGCCTTTCGCCGCTTTTCGACTTCGCGCCCATGTTTCTGGACCCTGAAGGCATCGGCCGCATCAGCCGATGGGATGATGAGCGGCCCGGCAGTCAGCCGGAATGGGGGATCGTTTGCGAAAAATTTGAGAATCTCATGCCTCCCGGCGAAACCAGAACCTGGCTGGCGGACCTGAGCAAGAAAGTCCTGCGATTGCCCGACGCAATGTACAGCCGGCATGTGGATGACGACATCATTCAGAGACTCGCCGGCTGGATCGGCGAGGTGGCGGCAGGTCTTGCAGAAGCCCGGCCGCGGACGTGGAGGAGAACCCCATGAAACGATTCACCCCGGCTGAAATGGCCCGAATGAAAGAGACGCTTTACATGGACCTTGCCCGAGGCGATATCGATGTGCGGGAAGCGACACGGCGGATGCGCAAAATCCTCGGAATGAGTCAGAAGGATTATGCCCGAAAAGTAGCCGCCATTTCCCCGCGGATACTTTCCCAATTCGAGAACGGTTCAGGCAACCCGACCCTGGCAACGCTGGAAAAAATCGCATTCCCCTTCGGCCTCAAGGTTACCTTTCTACCGCCGGAGTTTTGGAGGATGAAGGGAGAAAAGGAAGCTTCAGCTGAGCATGGAGACGAGGGACATCCTTAAGTAATTCAATATCAACACACAGGAACATTCTTATTTGATGATTTAAGGACGCCCCCCTGGATTTTCTTGAGCCTTCCGATCAAGGCGTTCTGCTATCCACATTTTGATAACAGCCTGTCTGGATCGTCCCAAAGCAGTTGGGCTTCAACAAAATCAATGCCATGCTTGATCTTGTTGGATTTTCTTTTCTCAGGGTCAGAAAACATCCGGATTGTTTTTTGGCTCGTCAACTGCGTTACATCCACCGAACATATCCATAAATATGCACCGGCGGATGTACCTTGCCTGATTTTAAAAAAACGGGCGACCCAAAATCCGGCGCCATCCTGCTAAATTATTTTTTTGCCGAAGTCCTTATTCCTTTACATCTGCAAAT
>JAERRP010000712.1 GCA_016735415.1 Desulfobacterales bacterium
GCAACCGTTTGAGGTTTGAGGCAGGAGCCTGACGGCTCCGTGGGAGGCTTGGCCTCCGGCCAGGGTAGGCGATAGGCAACAGACTTTCAAACACGCTATGCGCCTCTTATTCGGGGCGGGGCTTTCCTTTGAGGGAATTGATCAAACTCAACAGGTTGAGAACCAGATCCGCCATCGCCACGGCCTGACGCCAAACCTCCAACGAGACGCGCAGCGTCTCCCCCTCCAACCTCCAACCTAACTTGGCCGAAGGCCAAGCCTCCAACAAGGCGCGCAGCGCCTTATCCTTGGCCGCGCAATTTCCCCATCAGGGCTTCGGCAGCGGCGCGGCCGTGGAAGTCCTTGTCGTCAGCCAGGGCCTTTTCGAGGCGCTGGCGGGCCTCGCTAGTGCGGCCGTTTTCATACAGGACGGTGGCCAGGTGGTAGTTCAGGATGGGGCTCTCGCCGTTTTTTTCCACGGCTTTTTCGATATAGGTGAAAGCCTGGGGCAGATTGCCCTGGCGGTAGTGAACCCAGCCCACCGTATCCAGCACCACCGGATTATCGGGCTGCTGCTGCAAGGCCTGCATGGCCAGAAGCGCGGCCCGGGGCAGTTCTTCCCGGGCGTCTTCGGTTTCGCAGATCAGAAAGGCCAGGTTGTTGGCGGCCGGCCACAGGGTCGGGATGGCTGCCAGGGCCCTTTCATACACATCACGCGCTTGGGCGCGATCCTGCTGCTGCTCGTACAGATTCCCCAGGGTCATAAAACCGGCCGGGTTGTTGGGATTTTCCCGGATGGCCTTCTCCAGCCCTTCGATGGCCGCTTCGGTTTTACCCTGAACCAGGTAGAGCCGGGCCAGACCATTGTGGGGCGGCTGCCACAGGGGCTGGAGGGCGATCGCCTTTTTGAAAGCCTGCTCGGCCGGCCGGTAATCTTTCCGGGCGGCCAGGACATTGCCAAGGGTATTCAGGGGAATCGGGTTTTCCGGATAGCGTTTCACCGTGGCCTGGCACAGGGCTGCCGCGCGGTCATGGTTTCCCCGGGATATCTGCAACTGGACCAGGCTGGTGAAAAGGGGAATGGATTCGGGATTGCGCTCGAATCCGGTTTCAAGCACCTTCAGGGCCTGGTCGGCTTTGTTTGTGCGCATGTACAGCCGGGCCAGCTTGATATAGCCGCTCGAAATCCCGGGGGCCTGGGCCTCGATGGTGCCGTATTCCTTTTCGGCCGCCTCCATACGGCCGGCCGCCATCAGCAGGTCTCCCAGGTCGGCGCGCACCCGCTGATCATCCGGGTTTTGCGCCAGAATCCGGCGCAGCTGTTCCTCGGCCTGGTCAAATTCCTGGCGGCCGGCATGCAGGCGCACCAGGGCATAGCGAATCTCTTTGGACTGGGGATGGGCCTTCAGGGCATTACGCAGCGTGTCCAGGGCCAGGGCCGGCTCCCGGTTGACGAGGTGGGCCTGACTCAGCCAGGTGTAGCCGGGGATATACTCCGGTTTTTCGGCCACCACGGTGCGAAAGGCCGCAATGGCGCTCAGCCCGTCCCCGGCCATCAGCCGCAGCTGCCCCCGGGTCATCAGGGCGTCGAGGTCTTTGGGGTTTTCCTTGAGTACTTCGTCGACCCGTTCTTCGGCGGCTTCGATTTCATTCCGTTTTAAATGGACGCGGGCCAGCGCATTCCTGGCCTTCAGAATGTCGGAATCGGCCGGATCGTCGCGTTGGCCGATGGCTTCCGTCAGAATGCCGATGGCGTCGTCGGAACGATTGACCGTGGCGTACAACTCGCCCAGGCGGACGCGAAGCCTGATGCTTGCGGGCAGGGCGATCAGGCCTTCCTGGAGCACGGTTTCGGCCTGCCCGAAATCGCGGGCGGCCAGGTAAAAACCGACAATCTGAAGACGGAGATTTTCGTTCTGGGGATCCGCCGCCACAAGGTCCCGCATCAGCGCATTCGTTTCGTCCGCCCGCCCGGTTTCGCGGTAAAGCCCGGCCAGGGTGAATTTATACGTGTCGTTGTCCGGCGCGAGTTCGATGGCGGCTTCGACTTCGGTAATGGCCTTGTCGTAGTTTTTCGTTCC
>JAERRP010000218.1 GCA_016735415.1 Desulfobacterales bacterium
GCTCCGGCCCATCCATCTCTGCCTGAATATCCAGAAGACACCCATTGCCGATGGCCTGAAAGGCGTTGTTTACCAGATTGAGAATGATCTGCTGCAGTTTCCCCCGATCGGTTTCGATAAGCGGAATGGTTTCCGGAATATCAACATGAATCGTAATATCGCGGTATTCCGCCTCTTTCTTATGAAAATTAATCACATCGGCAACCAAGTGCTCCAAATCGATGGGCTGCATCTGAACGTCAAAACGGCGGGCAAAGCCCAGGAGCTGCCGTGTGATGGTGCCGCAGCGCTCCACGGTGTCGATGATCGAATCGATGTGTTCCACTAATTCCTTATCTTCCTTGTACTGCTGCGTGATCGTGAACAGGTCTTTCAGATAACCGGCGGTTTCATTGATCAATGCCAGCGGATTGTTGATTTCGTGGGCCACTCCGGCGGCCAGCTGTCCGATGGAAGCCAGTTGACAGTTCTGCTCGGCCATAACCATGGTTTCGGCTTTTTGCCGATCGGCCTGGAATATTTTATTGACCATAACCGTGGATGTGAGGGTGATCACAATGACGATAATGAAAGCACTGACAACGAAAAACCAGTTGATACTGGATCGCAGATCCAACCATACTTTCATCATTCCGGCTTTTTGCTTAACCACCATGAGGATAAATGATGTGGGCGCAATCTTGGTGTCGATAAATGCATAGCCGATGGCAACCGGTTGGCCGTTTCGATCTTTCGACATCACGGCCTTGGTCCGATCGGAATAGACTGGCAGGGTGAGATTCACATGCTGGGAATCCCCTTCGTAAAATTGCGAGGGGGTTTGTAGCAGGCCATTGTGGTTGACCAGGAAGATATCCGCATGCTCCCCGGTTTTGTAGGACGAGAGGGCCTGAATCAGCCGCTCCGTTTCCAAGGTTGCGCGCAACATGAAGAACCGGCCGTCCGGGCGTATTGACTTGACGGCCACGACGATATGGGGAACGCCGCGGTAGCCTGAAAAAATCTCGCTGACACAGGCATTGTGCTGCTGGCACTCCATGAACCAGGACTGCTTGCTGTAGTTTTTTCCTCTCAGGTTGAAGGGGCCGGCATAGGTCACCTGTGTTCCGGTATCCGCTATCACGCTCAGATCGGTCAAGCCGCCGAAACCCAGCTTAAAATTCCGGAGCACCTCTGAAAGGCGCCCGGAATCGGTCAGACGGTCGTATCCCATTTCATTGACGGTGAACGTCAGGGCGGCCAGCCGCTCCTCCAAAAAGAAAGTGACCGCTCTGCGGGCGTTCGAAGCCAGCCGCTCAGTGCGCAGGAGCGATTCGGTATTAATCGAGGTTTCGATGAGCTGATAATGGATGAGGGTCATGACGATCAACGGCAAAAGGGCGGTCGTCATCAGGATAAAAATGGCCAGGCCCCAGGTTTGTCGATAATTCTTAAAGGTATAATAAGGATTCAGATGCTCGTCACTGTTCTGGTGAAACCGGGGCCAAATGAGGAGCAGAAATCTGTTCAGCGATTTCATCATGTCGATATCTCTTTGATCCGGGCCATGATGGCCATCAAACGATTGATGTCCAAGGGTTTGTTCATGAAAGAATGAGCCCCTCGCGCCATGCACTGCTCCCGATCTCTCTCCGTCCCGTGACCGGTCAGGATGATGACGGCCGTTTCGGGTCGGCGTTTCTTTATCTGCTTCAGCACTTCTGTACCATACAGGTCAGGCAATCGCAGGTCCAGTATGACCATCGGGAATTCTTCCCGGGCAATGCTATCGATGGCTGTCTTACCGTCGTATCGAACCTTGCAAGTCAATCCGCGAAGCCCCAGGCGTCTGGCCAGCATATCTGCGTAGCGATGTTCATCGTCCACAATCAATATGTCAGTATGTTTCATTTTGCAACTTTTATTTAGTTGACTAGACCTTAAATATATCTTATATGAAACATATATAGCAAAAAGTTTAATATGTAAACACTTTGATGGAGGAAAATGACTAAATGTTAAATATTCGTACACTCCCAATCGGTCGATGGCTCTTTTTGCTGATGTTTTTTGCCATGAGCTGTCCTGTCATTGCCTCCGCCACAGAAACCATGGTTGGCGGTGCCCCGCCAAAGCCCTGGTGGTTCTGGCCCGTGGTTCTCTTTTTCTTTTGCCTGATTCTCGGTGTTCTGGCTGTCATAGCCGGCGTCGGGGGGGGCGTATTGTATGTCCCGCTGGTCAGTGGCTTCTTCCCGTTTCATCTCGATTTTGTAAGGGGTATCGGCCTGATGGTGGCCCTGGCGGGCGCGCTTGCAGCCGGGCCGGGTCTTTTGCGCCGCAATTTGGCCAACTTGCGTCTGGCGCTGCCGGTGGCTCTGATCGCATCCACTTTTTCCATTATCGGGGCGATGCTGGGCTTGTATCTTTCCCGGCTCAATCCCAATCTGATTCAATCCTGTCTGGGCGGCACCATTGTCGGTATCGCCTTTTTGCTTTTGTTTTCAAAAAACACCGAAAAACCGGTGGTCACCAAGCAGGACGCTATCGGGCTGGCCCTGGGGCTCCAGGGCGTCTACTGGGATGATGGCGCCCGGGAAAGTGTGGAATGGAAAACGCACCGGACCCTTCTGGGCCTGTTCATGTTTATTCTGATCGGCCTGCTGGCCGGCATGTTCGGATTGGGTGCCGGCTGGGCCAATGTTCCGGTGCTCAACCTGGTGATGGGGGTCCCGCTCAAAGTATCCGTGGCCACCAGCAAGTTTTTGCTTTCGATCACCGATACCTCTGCCGCATGGATCTATCTGAACCGGGGTTGCGTGATCCCGTTGATTGCCGTGCCGTCCATCGTCGGCCTGATGCTCGGTTCGATTCTGGGGGTCAGGATACTGGCCGTGGCCAAACCCAAATTCATCCGCTACATGGTTATCACGGTACTGCTCTTTGCTGGTCTGAAAGCTCTGGACAAAGGATTGGGACTGGGTCTAATGGGTTAATATAGCGCCTTTTCCGAAACGATCAATACAAAAAGGAGTAAACAAATATGCCTGCCATGGACAATCAATCAATCAAGCCTTCCAAGGAGCAGATCATCTACGCCAACTTGTTGCTCATGGGGATGCTTGCTGGTATCGTTGTTATGACCATCACCTACACGATTTATTTGGCTGGCCTCCTGTCGCCCCATGTCGATATGCAGCTCATATCCGCCAACTGGGGCAAAGGCGTCCACGAATATCTCGAAATTACCCATTCGCCCCATGGATGGGGCTGGGTCGCCCTGCTGGGCAAAGGGGATTTTTTAAATTTTATCGGTTTCACCCTGCTGGGTGTCATGACCATCATCTGCTATCTGGTACTGGTAAGGGGATAC
>JAERRP010000580.1 GCA_016735415.1 Desulfobacterales bacterium
GGCGGCTGCGCCGCCGTGAATCGCGGTGCTGACTGGAGGAGCCTGGGGGACGAGGAGCCTGGGGGACGTCCATTAGTTCATAAGTTCAATGCCATTGTAACAATTAATCTTCTTTCAGTAGGCAGCTACAATCTTCATCAACTTATAAACTTATGGACGTCCCCACATCCAAATTTTATCTTGACAAGCTGATGAAAATTCATTATCTCTGGTTCACAGAAAGATCATCAAGCTATCTTATGGTCTATATGTGAACCAAAAGAAAAATGATGCCAAAGTCCATCACACGCACCTACTCACGCTATAACCGCGATGCGGCTGCCTTACTCGGAGCGTTGATCCGCGAAGCGCGTAATGAGCGTAAGCTCACTGTTCAGGAATTGGCCGATCGCGCTGGTATTTCTAGAGGACTGCTGCAACGCATCGAAAAAGGCAACCTCAAATGTGAAATCGGAGCCGTGTTCGAAGTGGCAACCATTGTTGGTGTCAAGCTGTTTGATACCGATGAAAGCGCGCTGACGAAATACCTGCGTCAAACCAAGGAAAAGCTGGCGCTCCTGCCAAAATCTGTTCGCAAGAAATCCAAAGCGGTGCGCGATGACTTCTAAGACAGAGAAAGAAGCCTTTGTCTGGATATGGCTGCCGGGCGAAACCGAGCCTGTCGTAGCCGGACGGCTTGAAGCTGATAACGGCAATATTCTGTTCAACTATGGTAAAAGTTACCTGGATCGTATCGGTGACAACAAACCTGCGATTTCAATTTACGAACCCGAATTGCCGCTAAAGGCCGGGGTGCTTCCCTTGCCCGAGGGCTTGATCATGCCCGGCTGTATCAGGGATGCTGCGCCTGATGCGTGGGGCCGGCGTGTGATTATCAACAAAAAGTTAGGGCTTAAAGGCGCCGACACTGATACTGCCGAGTTAGATGAACTGATCTACCTGCTGGAGTCTGGTTCGGACCGGATCGGTGCGCTTGATTTTCAGCGCTCCCCTACAGAATATGTGCCGCGTACCGCAAATAATGTCAGTATGGAAGAATTGATTGCATCTGCAGAACGGGTCGAAAAAGGCGTGCCCCTTACACCGGAGCTGGATCAGGCGTTGTTCCATGGCAGCTCTATTGGCGGCGCTCGTCCTAAAGCCTTAATTCAAGACCAAGGCAAAAAATACGTGGCCAAGTTTTCATCAAGCACCGATCTGTACAGCGTCGTTAAAGCTGAATTCATCGCCATGCGGCTGGCTGAATTGGCCGGGTTGAATGCTGCGCCGGTAAAATTGGCCAAAGCGGCTAACAAAGACGTACTATTGATTGAGCGCTTTGACCGTGTGCCAAAAGGTGACAAGTGGGCACGAAAGGCCATGGTCTCAGCTCTAACTCTATTTCGCTTAGATGAGATGATGGCGCGGTACGCCAGCTATGAAACGTTATCCGAAATTATCCGCCACCGTTTTACCGATCCGAAGCAAACGCTGAAAGAGCTATTCTCTCGGCTCGTTTTCAATATTCTGTGTGGCAATACCGACGATCATGCGCGGAATCATGCGGCGTTTTGGGACGGTAAAGCTTTGACCCTGACACCTGCTTATGACATTTGTCCGCAAGGCCGCACAGGCAATGAGGCTTCACAGGCCATGCGCATATCCGGCGACAATAATCTGAGCCAACTCAAAACATGCCTCGAGACCGCGCACAACTTCCTTCTTTCTGAGGAAGAAGCCCGCGAAACATTCGGTAACCTGACTGCCGCAATCGAACAGCATTGGGAAGCCGTCTGTGAAGAAACTGAGCTGAATGAAGTGGATAAGAAACTTCTTTGGAGACGGCAGTTTCTAAACCCCTATTCAGTTGAGCAATAGGTATTACTTTTGAAAAGCAACGGGGTCTTGATTCTTGACAGAACTGAGTTACATACGAAGTAGCGGTTTTGCCGAACCATAAAATGCACAGGACGCAAAACAACATGCGCCTGTGATTTTCGCGTTGGCCTTCTGCCTACCGCTTCCTTCGGAACTTCGTTTGGTAAGTGTACGTAGGTGAATACAAGTAATCAGGCCGGTCTTTACCATCATGGTGAGGATCAAGGCCAGTGAGGTTGCAGATGGATAGAAGACGGTTTCTGAAAATGGGAATTTCAGCTTCGGGCGTCATGGCGGCGTCCGCCTTCTTGCCACTCGCGGCTCTGGCCAAAGGCGGCAACCAGGATGCGGAAATACAAGACCTGCTGGCAACGGTAGGTTATGAAGGCCACCCTCACTGCCGGGAACACGACTCCTGCGTGGTCATCGATCCGGGCATTTTTACCCGCAACATCGCCACGCTCAGAAAGGACATGGGCCCCGACGTGAAGGTGTGCGTGGTCATGAAATCCGACGCCTACGGCCACGGGGTGGAGAACCTCGTGGCCGAAGCGGTCAAGGCCAGGCCCGAGTACATCGGCCTGGTGGAAAACAGGGAAATACGAAAAGTCATGGAATGGATGGACAAGGCGGGCATGCGCGCCACCATCATACGCATCGCCCCGGCCACGTTCTACGAGACCGCAGAATCAGTGGTCAAGGGCTGGCCCGTGGAAGAGGTGGTGGGCTCCCTGCCCCAGGCCAAAATGCTTTCGCGCCTCACGCTTTGGGTTGGAAAAAAACGCGGCAGGCCGTTCTCCATCCCGGTGCATATTAACATCGACACCGGCATGGGTCGCATGGGCTTCGAGCGTGTGGAAGACATCAAGAAAGCCATGGCCCTGCCCGGCATAAAGGTGCGCGGGATTATGACCCATTTCGCCAATGCCTATGACCCCAAGCGGGGCGAGGAATTGACCCGGGAACAGATGAAATTATTCGACGCCAAACTCTCCAAACTGGACTTTGATGACGATGTCATCATTCATACGGCCAATTCCGGCGCTGCCCTCAGATTCCCTTGGACGCGGCGGAGCATGGTCCGTGTGGGGGGAGCCCTGTACGGGGACATCCCCACGGAGATGAATCCCGGAAACCGCTACCCCAGGGTGGCGCGTTCGTTCCGCTCCAGCGTGGTCTGGATCATGCGCCATGTGCCGCCGGGCACCCCGGTCGGATATGAAAGCGTTTACCATACCCCCAAGGGCCGCCCCGTCACCCTGGCCACGGTTAAGGTCGGGTACAACAACGGTATGCCGTCCTGGGCCTACCAAAAGGGCACAGAGATGCTCATCCGGGGCAAACGCTTCCCCGTGGTGGGCAAGACGTCCATGAACATGGTGGTGGTCGACGTGACCGCCCAGAACCCGAAAGACCCCGTGCGCCTGGGCGACGAGGTGGTCATTTTCGGCAGACAGGGCGACCAGACCATCACACTCTACGACCTGGAAAAGACTACGGATGTACCGGACTGTGAGATTTTACTGAACATCGGCAATGATAATCCGAGGGTTATAATGATTGGCAAATGAAGCGGATGACCCGACTGCTCAAGCCGAAATCCTACAAATCAGTACCTTCATGATCAAACACTAATTCAGGAGGATTTTTTATGCTAGATAGAAGAAATTTCATCAAGTTGACAGCGGCGGGAGCTGTCTACACCACATTGGGCATGCTGACGCCGCAAAGAAAAGCCCATGCCGCCCCCCCGGACAAGAAGGCCTTTGATCCCAAGTTCATTAAGGGCTGCAAGTTCATCAACATGGAAGGCAGTGAGGCGATAGTTTGCGGTTATCCGGTCTCCTGGTGGGGCAAGCACTACGGGCTTCCATTGCACATCCACTACGGTCCGCAGATCAAGGCCAACGCCAAGGCCTTCCGGAAGGTGTTCAACGAACGGTATCCCAAAGGCGAAATTCGTTTCGCGGCCAAGGCCAATCCCCATCCTGCGGTGTTCAAACTCGTGGTGGACGAAAACGAAGGCATCGACGTGGCCTCCGGCAACGAGGCCAAGGGCGCGCTTATGGCCGGGGCCGATCCGCGCCATCTGGACATGAACGGCAATGCCAAGACCGACGACTTCATCCGCATGGCCATAGCCAAGGACATGGTCATCATCTCCGACAGCCTGGAGGAGTTCGCCCTCATCGGACGTCTGGCCAGGGAAGTGAATCGCAAACCCAGGGTCTTGCAGCGTTTGTCCGGTTTTTCCATGACCAATGTCACCGCCGCAGGCAGCTTCACCTGCGGGGTCTGGACCAAGTTCGGCATGAACATCAAGGACATCGACCACTTCTTCACCATGCTGGACAAGTACCCGCATTTGGATTTCCAGGGCTTTCACGTACACATCGGCTCGCCCATCGCCACACTGGACCCCTACCTCACCGTGGCAACCAAATTAATTGAATTCTCCCAGGCCATGAAAGAACGGGGCCGCACCTGCAAGATGATCAACCTGGGCGGCGGATATCCTGTCAACTACGTGAACGAGGCCCACTGGAACGCGATCCTCGGACGGATCCGGCAAGGATACGAGGCCTACAACAAGGGCGACCATTCGAAGCTCTGGGTCTGGGAGAACGGCGCCGGAGGGTTCCAGGATGGGCTCACCGGCAAGATGGATCTGGACAATTGGACCGGTGAGCGTTTTTATTCCAAGTATCCCAAGGACAAAATGCTGGAGGCGATTCTCAAGAGCGACCTCGTCGTAGGCGGCAAATCCGTGTCGTTCCTCAGGGCCTTGAAGGAACTGGGCGAGCCTACCCTGGTCATAGAGCCCGGTCGGAGCCTGGTGGAGGATTCCGGCGTGACCATCAGCCGGGTGGGACATGTAAAAAAGGTGGGTGGTATCCACGATCTGGTGGCTTGGAAGCCGGAGTGGTCAATTTCGGCGACGCCATGGACCATGAAGTGCCCATGAACAGGTGGTCCCTGGCCACCGGACTTAAGAAAAAAGACGCCGAGCCCTTCAACGCCTTTCTGGCCGGACATCTGTGCTTCACCGGTGACATGCCCTCCAAGTACAAGGTGGCGCTGGCCCGCAAGCCCGAGCGAGGGGACGTGCTGCTGACCCACGACACCGGGGCCTACGACCCGCAGTTCTATACGGCCAATACCAACGCTTTTCCGCGCCCGGCGCGGGTTCTGGTTCTTGAGGACGGCTCCGTGGAATTCATCAAGACCCGGGACACTATTGAGGAGATTTATTCGCTAAAGGGCTAGAAGCCATCTAAAAACAGTTCGGACTGAAATAACAAAGAACGGAGAATATGGAAAATGGGAAAAATACGCAACCAATGGAAATGGATGATGCTTCTGCTGGCTCTTGCGGTTGGGTGTGCGGGCTGTTCTGACGATGATGATTCCAGTTCCAATACTTCTTCAAATCAACAGGGTGAATTCCATCGCATGCCCGACTACGCGATCGAGGCCAGGATAAAGGAACTCAAGCGTCTGCTCCCCGAAGAGACGTATGATGAGATTACCAAGGGATCGCGAAATCATCCGGGTTGCGTGGAAGCTGATAACGGGTTGGAATTGGGTCTTCCCGAAAAAAACGGCCAATTGATCCCGAACGGGCAATGGTATTATACCTACGAGAACCTGATTCGGGGAATGGCGGAGTGGGAGGAGTTTGCCCATGAGGGGGATGAAAACACCCGAAAGCTTGAAATCGCGGCGTTTCTGGCAAACATCGCGCAGGAGACCGGAGCAAAAACCGATGAATATGGCGGTCCCGGTTGTTTTATACAGGAAGGGCACGGGGGGTATTGGCATTCGTGTGAATATGGCGGCTGTAACAATGATCCGGATTGTACAGGTGAGTGCCCTGATGGCGCAGGATACTGCGGCAGGGGGCCCCATCAGCTTTCCTGGAACGTCAATTATAAAGCGTTTGGTGAAGCCATGGGCCTAGGGGATGCGTATCTGAACGATCCCGACGAACTGACCCGGAATCCCGAAATCGGTATCGCCGGATCCATCTGGTTCTGGGGACATGCTGCGGGCGATAATCCAGAAAAACCCTTCAAGCCGTCGGCCCATGATGTGTTGGTAGGAAGGTGGGAGCCTACGGACGCCGACGTGGCATGTGGACGGAAAACGGCCAACTTCGGTGTCATCATCAACATCATCAACGGCGGGATCGAATGCGGACCTAACGCTACGAATCCGGGAGCTGCGCAAAACCGCGTGGACTATTTGTCGGCGATTGCTGATGCCATGGGGGTGGTTGTACCCGATTCCTTCCCGAACAATTGTTCAGAACAGCGAAATTTCGCTCAATGTGTTTCCTACCCGGATCCGACGAAGCGCTGTGGAACGAGCTGGGGAGATGCCAACACGCGTTGCGGGCAGTGCTGCATTTCAAATGAGGACTGTACGGATGGTGAGGCGTGTTATCAAACGAATAAACCCGAGGACGGCGGGTTGACATGTACCTGCGGGAACTAGCCTCCTGAAGCGAAATGCGACGCCCCGGTCTGACGCAAACCATTCATCCCTGTTGTCGTCTTACCCCAATAATAAC
>JAERRP010000228.1 GCA_016735415.1 Desulfobacterales bacterium
AGGTCCCCGTCTTCACCAACCCGGGCGTTATTTTTATCCGGGTCATCATATCTTGAGGATCAGGTCCGTATCGGCACCGTAGGCCGCAACCGGCTCAGAAACTGTCCATCTGATGCCTTGGGCGGTGTCATTCCCAATGCCGTCCACGGATAAAAGCGCTTCCACACTTGCGTTCAACCAGTATGCGGCCATCAATTTGATAATCGCCGAGCGCTAATCTCCGGATCTGTACGCTGACATCATCCATGGCCGCCAAGGCTTTGAAAACGGTGCCGGACTGCTCGCGATCGTCCATCAGTATATGGATAGAATGCTTCAAGGGACACCTGTCCGGGATGCGCTTGCTGTAAGACCTGATCGCTGGCTGCGATTTATGGTTTGCGGGCCACGACCACCAGGCGGTGGTTCATGCAGCCCACGTCCTCCGTGCGGTTTAAGGCCGAGGTGTCGGTATGGACCTGCACGCCATCGAAACCGGCGCGGGTGACCAGCGCGGCCAGATCGTCCGCGCCGTATAGACGGATGCAGTAGGTTCTATCTCGGATAATCCCCCGGTCTTTGCTCAGTACCATCTCCCGGGCGCAGACCCGGCCGTCTTTTACTTCCCGCTGCCGGCAAACGACCACGTCATCTCCAATTTCGTGCCAGGCCTGGGGAGTAATCCTGGCGTGCAGGGCTTCCCCATCGGTGACGTCCAGCAGCAGCCGGCCCTGCGATTTGAGAAGGCGGCGACCCTCCTGCAGGATATGCAGATCGGCATCCGGCTCCGGGATGTAGCCTAAAGAGTTGCCCAGAATGAGGACGTGATCGAAGGCCCCGGAAGTCAGTGTGGTGTGACGGGCATCACCCTGTACAAACCGGACGGGATAGCGCTTGGCGGCGGCACCTTGCGCGCCGATGTCGAGCAGCGGCTGCGAATAATCCAGCACCGTGCATTCGCGGAACCCCCGTCGGCAAAGTTCCAGGGCATGCCGCCCGTGACCGCCGCACATATCGAGGATACGGTCGTGGGGCTGCATGGGGACCAGCGAAGTGAAGGTATCGATCTCTTGCTTCGTGATGTCGTCATCGGCAACACTGCGGGCATCGGTTACCAG
This sequence comes from Desulfobacterales bacterium, assembly GCA_016735415.1. The sequence continues at coordinate 1,098 of JAERRP010000228.1, forward strand.
GTAGACTTCATCGAACAGGGTCTTCCACCAGTCGGGGTCCACATCGATGGTCATGTTCCCTCCAGGTGCGCACCGAAACTGAACAGGCCGTCGGCCGCGAAAATGGCCGGGCCACCGTGCCAGGGCTGCAGGCGTGCGATTTCCAGTTCTTCCGCTTCGATATCGATGTAATCATCCAGCTCGCCGGCATGCCACATCTGCTCCAGCTTGATACTGTCATCCCACACGGCCCGGCAGTATGTTTGCAGGTCGGATAGATGTTGCGTCGTTATGATGCGGGGCCGCAGGGCAATCTTGATCGGTCCCAGCAGATAGGTGAATTTTTTTTTCAGCGCCAGGGCGTTCTGCGCGTCCTGGATGGCAAGCAGGTCGCCATAATCCATCTGTACAATGGTGTCGTTGATGCGATCGACGGCCTCGCGCACGGTCATGGGGGATTTTAAAAGGGCCATGGGCTGCACGCCGCCGCCGCTGCCCACATTGGTGGGCACGTCTCCAAACCGGCACAGAAAGCCGAAGACCTGGTCAGGGCCAATCAGGCACCGGAAGTCCGTCTGGCGATTCTTGAGAACGATTCGCCCCTTTTCGCGGTCGATTGCCGGCATGGCTTCTCCCCACAGGCTCAGCGCGACTTTATCCTGAACGATATACCCGCCCCGGGCAAGCGCCGTTTCAATGGCATCGTCCCCATCCTGACCGGCCGCGCCCACCCTTACACCGATCCCGGAATAGCCGCGCTCTGGTTTGAGCACCAGGTTGGGCCAGTTCTTCCGGGTCCATTCGACCAGATCCCCGATGGTCTCATCCCGGGGGCCGGTGGTTCGACGGGCGTAAAACCGCCGGGTCCAGGGAGTTCGGCGCACGGTTTCCGGATCAAAGCGCGCGGACTGCGGTCCGCTGATGACTTCGAACATGCTTTTCACATTGATCGGTTCGGTGCCGCGCGGATTGAGGATGCGGTTTTCCCGGATGGCCTGGTAGAGCGGGGTCAGGTCATGCTGGCGGTGCAGTTTGAGGAAAATGTCGTTGTTGAAATCCATGAATATCAGCGAAACCGGCCGCCCCTGGTGGCAGACGCAGCCATCTTGCAGCTCAAACTCATGGGGCGCGGCCAGGATGCCGGTAATGCCGTCCACGGCGTCCAGCCGCCGGGCCAGATTGATGTTTTCGGTCACATCCGCCAGGGTTTCCTCCTCGGCCACCACCGCCAGCAGACCGGGATTGGCGCCTTCCCTTTGGCGGTGGACCGCGAGCAGCATCTCGGCGAAACTCACGACGGGATAAAGCATCGGGTGGTCGAAATCCAGGTCGACCCCGGTGGGCCTGACCGTGTTGATCTTCTGCCACACCACCCTGGCGATCTCCTGGGTCATGCGCTGATAGTCCCAGCCGCCGGGACTGCCGAGATTCCATTCCGAATGATAGCCGAGAAAACTGGACACGATCAACCTCCCTGCCGCAGCACCTGCGCCAAATGATTAAAACCGATTTCGCCCTGCGCCAGAACACGGTGGGCGAAGGCGACCGGATTCGTTTCTTTGATACAGAAGGCATCGTACAGCCGCCGGAAGCGGCAGCGCCCTAAGGTGTATGCCAGTTGATAGCCCGGTTTCAAGCTATATCGTCGCGCCATGGCTTTAGCCCGGTAAAATTCCATTCCCTGCGAGGCCAGAGAAGCGGCGGCTTGGTCGATTGTTCTCCGGCGCATATGGATGTCAAAATCGACTTGGCCGCGCAGGGCGCGCCAGAAGCGTCGCTTGGCCATCAGCATACGGTCGACCGGACCGGAGAAAAATCCCGTTGCGAACATGAGCTCTTCCGCAAAACTGGCCCAGCCTTCGTAGAAAATCGGGAACTCGATATGACGCCTGACCGGGCGCTCATGACGCCAGCGGCATGTGTCCAGCAGATGATGACCGGGAAAGGTTTCATGGGCCGTCAGCAGCCGGTAATCCGCTGGAATCGGCGCTCCTTTGCCGGTCTCCATAATAAAAAACGTGCCGCCCCGGGGCGGATGGACCGGCGGCATGCTGAAAGCGGCATTGCTGCGGACCGGCCGCATGTAATCCGGAATCGCTTCGACCGTGACCGGACACTGCCGCACCAGATCCGCCCTGACCAGCCCCTGCACCAAACAATGCCGGGCCAGTTCGGATATGGTGTTCTGATAAATTTCGCGCGCACCGCCCGGTGGCATCGGCGGGCGGGTCAGACCGTCGACCACCGCCTGCCAGCGGAAACCCGGTGCGATGGAGGCGGCCGATTGGGTGAGGATCGCTTGGGTTTCCTCAATTTCCGTTTCCAGCTCGCGGGCGATGTCGTCGGGCTTGAGCCGGCACCCCATGGGATGAAAAGCGATCCGTTCGTAGAGTTCGACCGGCGGCAGGAAGTCTTCACGAACGGGGGCCTGCCTGAGATGAGCACCCAGCCGATGGAAGGCTTCATCGATGGGGATCAAAAGTGCTTCCGGCAGGGACAGTGACGTCAGCCACTTTTGCTGCTTCACGAGCATGTCGATTCCCAGATCGCGAAAAAGTCGAGGGACCTGATTAAAGTTCTGTCGGGCCTGATCGAGAAAAGCGGGAAGATGCTCCAGGCGGGCTTTCAGCGCCTGCGGTCCGGCTTCAAAAGCTTCCGCCAACCCGATGCCGACGATGGTGAGGTAAAAGGTCGGTTGGGTTTCGTGCACCCTGGCAAGTGCGAGTTGATCGCGGAGGGTCTGGACGACGCGGCGCAGCATGGCCGCATCGATGACCTGGGCCGACGATAACGGGAGCGAAGCGTAATGACGGAGTTGGCCTTCCCATTGCGTCAGCTGCCCGATAACGTTGGCCAGGGATGCGGGGGCGAAGTCATCCCAGCGCGACCAATCGAAGGCCCGGGCCTGGGCCTGGGGAAAAAAATGAAATTCATCGCTGGCCATGCAGACCGGAAACCGGGTCGCCAATGAATCGAATAGGTCGGCGGCCAGAAACGCCAGGTTTCTGTCGGCGATATGGTCAACATCTTGATCAGACATTAGAAGTGGTCGGACGAGGATCAATGTACCGTTAATGGATACCGATTTGTATCAATAAATTGATACGCTGTCCATGCATTACACAACCGTCGGTAGCACCAAACCTGCTGAATCAGAATTTCATAAT